>JADJVV010000002.1 GCA_016710435.1 Hyphomicrobiales bacterium
CGGCGCAGCGTGGAAGAAGACCAGCGAGGCCGGGCAAGAATACCTGTCCGTATCGCCCCGACGACCCTTCACGTTCCCGGCGACGGTCTATGCCCCGCCTGATCAGGAACGAGGACGGCACGCACGACCTGATCTGGTCGCGCAACAAACCGAAGGCAGCCTGACAGCCGCTTACCGCGTCCCGCCCACTGCGGCGGGGCGCGATGCCGCGATCGCAGCACCGCACGCGCGGGATTTCTGCTGCTGCCGCGTGCTGGATACGCCCCGTCACGGCGGGCCTGCATGTGCGATGCCTTGTGGCTCCGCAATCCGTGTCAACGAGCGGTGTGGCGGCGTTGTCGGCGCTGCCAAGCTGCCGGGCTGACGGGGCTCCGCCGCTGGTGCCGGCAAACGCTCTTGGCCGTCATTCGTCCCCTCCCGCCTTCGCCCTGCGACTGCATCCGCCGCCCCACGTTGCTAACGCGCCGGGCGATATCAAACTCTTCCAGTATCGCCCTGCGTTCCCCGCGCCCCCGCGCCGGTTGGATCAACTCCGGGGTGCCATCACCGGCACCCCCCACTGAGCGGCGTGAGCGGATGCACTACCATTTGACCTCGCACAGATCGGCCCGGCTACTGGACGGTTGGGCTTTTCGAGTAGCGATCCAGCGTGCTCATGTAGGTGGCGACTGGACACGTTGGAGAACGCTTCTGGCCCAAACCACGCGCCTTCCTTACCGTCGTCGAATCGCCGCTTCCAATGGGGTGCTTCACTGCCACCTTGGTTTCCCAAAAAACCAAGATGACAGCACATTGCGCCCTCGGACTACGATCTGTACTGTTCATTTTAGTGTTGATGTTTTCCTTTCGGTGCCTTTACGGAGATCCGCGTCTGCGGGTTTCCTCAGACCCGGGTGATCCGCGTCCGTGTCTTTCATGACTTCACCAATCCGCCTTCGGTACCTCTTCCGCTTTCGACGGCTACGTGGGCTGGCGCATACGCGGCAACCGTCCGCTGGCACGGTGCGCCTCGGCGTTGGCGTGTGTTCAATGGAAGTGGCGCCGGCCTTGACCACGCTTATCACCAGGCAGAAGGCCGGGTGCACGTCAAAGCCCACGGCCTCACCGCGACGCGAGCGCGGGTCTGACACGCTGCCCGTGGTGCGCATGTTCACACCGGACGCACATGCGACCTGGCTTATTGCTGCGCTCGACCGGACCGATGGCGATACGGCCTACGGCCTGATCGACCTCGGATCGGGATGCCTGCCCTGGCGACGGTAAAGCTGTCCCGATCTGGCGTCCATCGTCGAGCCGCTCAAGCAGCCCGTGAGACGCAGATCGGTACTTCCAGCCGACGCGGCCGCTGTCGAATACGTTCGACTGGCTCGGAAAACGGTTCGATCACCGATTGACGCATTCCAGCGACCCGGGCAAAAAGTATCGCATTGTGACTATTTCGGTCTTAGCTAAGACCTGGCAAGTCTTGATCCGCATGCTTGCACCAGGGTGGTGCGCTCCTGACCAAAACAGTCATGATGCCAGGCGCAGATTCGGCACGGTGTTCAAAGTGCACCCCATTTCCGGGCGGGTGCAGTCGTCGCATTTAGACGATTTCGGCAATGCACTGGAGCGAATCTGTCTTGACACCAGCAGTTAAAGCGTAACCCGAGTTTGATGACCACTTGATGGCGATTCGATAGCCCCGCACAGCGGAATTGTGGCGACGTTCCCAGAAACAGGGAGGTTTCGCCATGACTGACCGCAGCAGCCAACACTGGTATCCCACGGCCGCGTATCTCTACACGCTGCACCTCGATGGCCCAGCGCTGGCTTGGGAGTATTTGCGCAGGAATCCGCTACCGGCGCGACTGGCTACGCCGGCGTCGCAAGCCTGATGCGGCGCAGGCCTGGGGCCTGCGCCTGCTGGAAGATCCCGGCCTGGATGCGCGCGACGCACATCCTGCTTGGTTCCCCGATCACGATGCCGTGGTGCAGCTATACCCCCGACGCCGACCCACCACCCGATGCGCATACCTTGGAGTTCTGGCGCATTCCTGGGCGCAAGCAACTGACCCACGACGGCAAGCGCCTGGTGCTCGTATCGCATTGGCCGGCTGCTGCGTTCGGCTGGCACTCGCACCCGACCGAAGATGGTTCGGCCTATCTCTACGCCACACGCGCCTGCGCCACGCCCTGTGCGCGCTACTGCACGCTCGCTGCGAAGCTGGATGCGCTATCTGCCGCAACCGTGGCCACGCCTGTGGCAACAGCCCGCGCTCGCCCCACGCCCGCCGCGCTGCTGGAACTGCTCCTTGCAAGCGCTCGACGCGACCTCGCGGGAGCCTCCTTGCGCGAGGTGGGCGAAGGTCTGTTCGGCGCGGATGCCGTCGCGGCCGACTGGCACAAAGACAGTGCATTGCGTGCCCGCATACGGCGGCTGGTACGCCGCGGCGATGAGCTGATGCACGGCGGCTACCGCCGACCAGCGCAGCTTCCAATGTTCCCGTCGCATCAGGGGAGTTTCTCGACCCGTGCAGACCGTCCCTTAGCAAGAAGCCTTGCTTTCTGGAGAGTGCCTCTATCCGGCCGCGTGGTGTGGCCCAGGCTTGATGGAGGTACATCCCATGCGACCTGCTCCTCGCGGCCTGCCGCCGCTGCCGTCACTGCGACCTCGCAGCCTCAACGCTACCCGACAAACGACGAAGCCGCCGACTACCTGCGGCTGTCGCCGCGCACGCTGGAGAAGCAGCGGGTGATCGCGGCGGCCCCAAGTTCCGCAAGTTCGGCCGCCGCGTCATGCACGCGGTGTCCGACCTCGATGCCCGGGCCGACCAGCGCAGCTACGAGGCCACGTCCGATCCCGAATACGCCGAGCGCCACGCGGGCGACTACCGTGATGGCCGCTGATCGTCGGCGCGTGGGTGGCCCTTCGCCATGTCCAGCCCGCCGGGCAAGCCTTGCCGCAGCGCGAACAGCTCGATCTGTTCCGCGCGCTGCCGGGCGACATGGCGCCACGCGATTCCAGGACTTGATGGCCTTTCCGTTCTTCTCGCTTGCTAAGTCGCGGCGCACGGCGCCGATCGACTTCCGCAGCGGGAACGTCACCATTCGCGTGGAAGGCACGCAGGAGCACGGCATCGCAACGATATGGGATGCCGACGTGCTGATATGGGCCGCCTGGCAGATCGTGGAGGCGCGCGACGCGGCCTGCGCCCGCGCGCTGATACGCGCCACGCCTTACGAGATTTTGCGCTTCATCGGGCGCGGCACGTCCCTCAACGACTACCAGCGCCTGAAGGCCGCCCTCGACCGGCTGCAATCGACCACGGTGGCCACGTCCATCCGCGAGACCACCGGGAAGGCGGCTGCACCGCTTCTCGTGGATCAACGAGTGGAAGGAACTCGCCGACGCCAGCGGCACCCCGCTGGGCATCGAGCTGATCTTGCCGGACTGGTTCTATGCCGGCGTGCTCGACGCCGCCCTGGTGCTGACCATCGACCCGGCCTATTTCCGCTTGAAGGGCGGTATCGAACGCTGGCTGTACCGCCTGGTGCGCAAGCATGGCGGGCGGCAGGAGCACGGCTGGCAATTCGACTTCCGACACCTGTACCGCAAATCCGGCAGCGCGGCCCGCTTCTCGGACTTCGCCTACGACGTGCGCGCCCTGGTGGCGCGGCAGTCGTTGCCCGGCTACGTCCTCGGCATCGAGCGGATGCCGGACGACAACACCGAGCTGCTGACCTTCCGGCCCGTGCCGCACGCGGCACGGGGATAACTGCGGGAGAACCTGTGGACGGCCTCGTGCTATCAGGAGTACCGGGTATCGTGCTATCAGGAGTACCTCGTGCTATCAGGAGTACGAAAACGCCGGAAAGCCAACAACGGCGCGGGTTTGCGTTCCCTCTAACTTACCTAACAAGAAATACATAACTTTTAGTAGAAGCGCGCCGTTTCGGTGGACAACCACGAAACGGCACGGCCAGGCCGGCTTTCCAGCTCGGAGGGCCGCGCCATGATCTTCGCGTTTCTCAACCAGAAAGGCGGCGTCGGCAAGACCACGCTCGCCACGCACATCGCCGGCGAACTGGCGATGCGCGGCCTGCATGTCATCCTGCTGGATGCCGACCCGCAGGGGTCATCGCTCGACTGGACGCAGCGGCGTAGCCAGCAGGGCCTGCCCCGTCTGTTCAGCGCCGTGGGCCTTGCCCGCGAAACGCTGCATCAGGAAGCGCCAGAACTCGCCAGGCGGGCCGATCACATCATCATCGACGGCCCGCCGCGCATCGCCGCCCTCGCGCGCTCCGCGCTGCTGGCGGCCGAGCGCGTGCTGATCCCCGTGCAGCCCAGCCCCTACGACGTATGGGCTTCTGCCGAGATGGTCGCACTGATCCGCGAAGCACAGGTGTTCCGGCCAGCGCTACGCGCGGCCTTCGTCATCAACCGGCGCGTCAGCACCACCATCATCGGCAGGGAGGCACGGCAATCGCTGGCCGAACAGCCGCTGCCCGCGCTGCGCTCGGAGATCCACCAGCGCATCGTCTTTGCCGACAGCGTAGCCGCTGGCCGGCTCGCCCGCGAAACCGCGCCCGACAGCGCCGCTGCCCGCGAGATCGCCGCGCTCACCGACGAACTGCTGCGGTGGCCGACATGACTGGAAAGCCATCACCACGCAGCAAGCGCGTCGGCATCGGTGTACGTCCCCCAGCGAATCCGCACGCCGAAGCGTGGATTCGCCAGGGCGACGCAGATGCCTTGCAGAAAGGCGACCTCTACACCGCTCGACTGACGCTCGACATCACGCCCGCCATGCGGGCGCGCATCAAGGTGTCGGCCTTCACGCGAGGCGTGACCGTAGCCGAACTGCTGCGCGACCTGCTGGAGCGGGAGTTTCCCCCGGAGGGCACGCCGTGAACGCATCCGCTTCGACCGCCCACACCCCCAAAGCAAGTGCGCCCACGGCTGCGCCGCCGCCGGCGCCTTCGACACTCGCCGGCCAGGCCGGCAACGTGCCGCTGACGCGCGTGGCGCTGACCTACATCGAACCCCGCTTCAAGCTCTACCTGCGCTTCGGCGAACCGGCGCGCACGCTCCAGCTCGACCGCTGGCGGCGCTGCGCCGTGTTCCTGCCGAACGCGGTTCTGTGCCGCATCCGTTGGCAGGCCAACGACTACGGCACGATCCGCTGGCAGCTCATGGTGATGCAGACCGCCACGCCGCTGGACGCCGTGCAACGCATCCCCGGCGTGCAGCCGGGCGCGCGTCTGCTGTTGCACGCCGAAGGCGATGCCAACGTTCGCGCCGTGCTGGAACGCATCGACGACATCGAGGCGCTGGGCATCGCAGCCGCAGACACATCGCCCGCGTACTGGCGCACGCTCGCGAACCGGCTCGCAGCGCGCTCGGCGTTACCCACATACACCACAGAACGGCACGCCGCCTGGCTGGCAGGGAGGGCATTGCCATGACCACGATTTCCACGACCGGCCCCGTGCCGCATCCTCGCTCGCGCCTGCGCACTCGCCTCGTGCTGGCAGGCTTCGCCACCGTCGGCCTCGCTGCGCTGGCCTGGGCTGCGTTCGTGCAGCCCCTGCCGCGAATGGCCTACAACCCGTCCGACAGCGTGGCGGTCGGTTGGTATCGCATCGAACCGTTCGACCCGCGCACCGCCTCGCGGCCACGTCCGCTGTCCGTGGACAGCATCGTGCTGATGCCGCTGCCCGACAGGGCCGCCATGCTGGCTGCGCAGCGCAGTTACCTACCGACCCGCGTTCCGCTGCTCAAACGTGTGGGCGCAGTCGCGCCACAACACGTCTGCATCGTCGCCGGCCAGGTTCGCATCGACGGCGTGCCGGTGGCCGCCGCCCTGCCTGCCGACCGGCAGGGCCGACCGCTGCCATCCTTGCAGCTTTGCCGCCGTCTCGAACCGGGCGAACTGTTCCTCTTGAGCGTGACCAACCCAGCGTCGTTCGACAGCCGCTATTTCGGGCCGGTCAGTGCATCCACCGCGATCGGCGTTGCGCATCCGATCTGGCTGGAGACACGTCCATGATGGCCGCCGATTCGCTGCACTTTGCCGCGCCTCTCATCGTGCCATCGGGCATGTCGTTCTACTGTTCGTCGCCTTGTCATCGCACGTGCAGTGCGGGTGCATTCGCACCGCACTTCGCGCTGCCTTCGGCGCAGCCGTCCAACGTGCAGGCGTCTTGCCTCGAACGCGCCTGGCCTGCGGCCATTGGCGTGTTCGCCGGCGGGCTGGCTGCTCGTGCAGCAGCGCCGCCGGGCCGCCGATGCCCGGAGCGGGAGCGAGGGGCAAAGGCGGAAGGCAAGACAAAAGGACGCGGCACCGGGCCGCGTCGAAGGCCTGTCTGCACATGGGGGTGGCGCGGCACGGAGCGGCTTTGCCGCCGTGCCGCGTGGGGCGCGAGGCCCGCGCCAATGCAGGCATGTCCGCGTGCTTCGCACGCCCGGAGACGCCGGAGCTTGCCAGGGGCGCTGCCATGACCGACCGCCGCGACGACGATTTCCGGGTGCGCCCTGGCGCGCCGAAGAACCGAGGCAAAGGCCAGGGCCAGAGCTTCGTTTCCAAGGTGCTCAAGCGGGCTGGCAAAGCCAGCGGCGGCAAGTCGGCGGTGCGCCGTCCTGTCGCTGGCGGGAGCGGCCAGCACGCGGGCCAGCGGCCCGGCTCACGGCTTGGGCGCGGCCATACGGCAGCGCGCTTCGCAGGTGCAAAGCTGACACCCATGTCACGGCGCGTGACCGTCAAGACGCTGCTGGTCAACCAGCGCAACGCCAGCCCGCAGTCGCTCGCCAAGCACCTGCGCTACATCGAGCGCGACGGTGCCGGCCGGGACGGCGAGCCGGGCCGTGCCTACGGGCCGCAGACCGACCATGCCGACCTCGATGCCTTCAAGGAACGCTGCCAGGACGACCGACACCATTTCCGTTTCATTGTTTCCCCGGAAGACGGAGCCGAGCTGGACGACCTGCGCACCTACACCCGGCACCTGATGAACCGCATGGAGGCCGACCTGGGAACGCGGCTGGATTGGGTGGCGGTCGATCACTGGAACACCGACAACCCGCACACGCACCTGATCGTGCGCGGACGCGACGATACCGGCAAAGACCTCATCATCGCGGGCGACTACATCGCCCACGGCTTCCGCCATCGCGCCGCCGAGCTGGCGACGGAATGGCTGGGGCCGCGCACCGAACTGGAGATCCAGCAGACCTTGCAGCGCGAGGTGGAGCAAGAGCGGTGGACGAGCCTCGACCGCACGTTGCAGCGCGAGGCCGGCGAGGATGGCCGGGTGCAGATCGAACGCTTCAACGAACCCCGGCTGCAACGCCAGCGCCTGCTGCTGATCGGCCGCCTGCAACACTTGCAGCGCCTGGGCCTGGCCGACGAGGTGCAGCCCGGCACCTGGGCCATCCATGCCGACGCTGAGAAGACCCTGCGTGCCCTGGGCGAGCGTGGCGACATCATCCGCACCATGCAGCGCGCCATGAGCGGCCAGCCGCGCGAGCTGGCGGTATTCGAGCCGGCCGACGACGGCCGTACCCTCGTCGGCCGCGTGGCCGCCAAGGGGCTGGCCGACGAGCTGCACGACCGCGGCTATCTGGTCATCGACGGCGTGGACGGCAAGGCCCACTACGTCGCTTTGAACGCCCGCGACGAACTGGCGAGCTACCCCACCGGCGCGGTGGTGGAGGTGCGTGGTTCCGCCGAGGTACGGGCGGCGGACAAGAACATCGCCGCACTGGCGAGCGATGGCCTGTACCGTACCGATCATCACCTGGCGATCGAGCAAGGCCGAGCCAAGCCCGGCCGCGACCCGCAAGAGGCTGTGGCGGCCCATATCCGCCGGCTGGAAGCCCTGCGCCGGGCCGGCATCGTGGAGCGCGTGGCCGAGGGGCTATGGAAAGTGCCGGACGACCTGCCCGAGCGTGGCCGCCAGTACGACGCGCAGCGCCTGGGCGGCGTGGCCGTGGAGCTGAAATCGCACCTGCCCATCGAGCGGCAGGCCCGCGTGATCGGCGCCACCTGGCTCGACCAGCAACTGATCGGCGGCGGCCGGGGATTGGGCGACCTGGGCTTTGGCGGCGATGCTAGGCAAGCCTTGCAGCAGCGCGCCGACTTCCTCGAAGAACAGGGGCTGGCCCAGCGGCGCGGGCAGCGGCTGATTCTCTCCCGGAATCTGCTGGAAACGCTGCGCAATCGGGAGCTGGCGCAGGCCGCCCAGCACATTGCCGCCGATAGTGGGTTGGAGCATCGGCACGTCACAGACGGGCAGCGCGTAGCCGGCATCTACCGGCGCTCGGTCATTCTCGCCAGCGGTCGCTATGCGCTGCTCGATGACGGCATGGGGTTCAGTCTGGTGCCTTGGCGGCCGATAATCGAGCCACGACTGGGGCAGCAGATCGCCGCGACTGTACGCGGCGGCGGTGTGTCATGGGAGGTTGGACGGCAACGAGGTCCTGGGATTGGATAGGGGCCGTAGGCTGTCGTACCGAGTTAAGGTGTCGAGCAGCGTTCTGGCCCTAGCTTCTGTGCTCCGTTAAGGCGACTAGTCTGTGCTTATCGCCGACGCTGTGGGTGCATGGTTGCTTGCCGATTCCGGTGCAACTCGCAAACGCGCTGCCCCGACCTGAACTGCCCATTCAACGATCTGCCCGGCCAACACGTCCGTCGCGACACCGAACGCGCTCACCACATCTGCCTCTCGCTTGCTGCCTGTAGCTTGGATTGCTTCGAAGCGTCTACTGGCAATAGCAGTCCGTTTGGCCGGATCGACCAGTTGCACATCGAGCCGAACCCGAACCGCGGCGATCGCTTCAGTGCCGCGGTATTCGAGCTGGAACGCCCGCAGCGTACTGCGCAACTCCATATCGGCGCTCATTGGGGTGCTATCGGTAATCACGGAAGTCGACCGCCCATCGCGCATGAAGGCTTCGACGATTCGGTCACGCAGCAGCACCGGTGCGGGGTCGGCCCAACGCACTCCTTGCCAAGCCGACAAGCGACCATCGGGCTGCGCAATGAAAAGCCGCTCCGAATCCAGGACGCGACTACTCTCAGGGGCGTAGACGCGCAGCGCCCCAGGTCCAGGAACGGCGCGTGGCGTACTCTCCGCCTGGGCGATGTGATAGTCGGGCAGTTTGTAGGTGACCATTGGAGCTGTTTTGGGAAGCACACTGCACGCGGACAAGCCGAGTACTAGCGTCATAGTCACGGCAGCGACGGGAATCATCCTGGCGGAAGTGTTCACGGCTTGGTTTCCTCAATGTTCTCTCCACCGAGCAGGTATTGCGCCGGATTGCGATCCAGTCGGCGCAGCACGGTGTTTAGATTGGCCAGCGCCTGCTGGAGTTCGTGCATGGCAGGACCTGTGGCGGCCAAGCCCTGGTTCAGCGATTCCTGATTGTTTTGCAGTAGCGTCTCAACCCTGAAAGCGGCGCGTTCGAGGGATGCCGTTGCATCACGCGTGTTCACCATGATTTGCTTACCATCGTTATTTAGTAGCAGGTTGGCATCGCGAAGAGTGCTATTTGCTTGGCGCACGGCAGCTGTCGATTCTCTGCTTGCTTCGGTCAGATTGCTGATTAACGTCGCGATCTCGGCCCTCTGGTCAGCGACCGCGCCCGTAGTCTGTTCGAGATTCACTAGACTGCGGTGCACAAGAGCCAAATTCTCCTTCGACAGTAACTCCTGCGTGCGCAGCAAGATGCCGTTGAGTGTCGTCATGCTGTTACCCTCGCCGGAGACCAGGGATGCCATCGCCGAACGTGGCGCGAGGATCAACGGTTCCTCGTCCTCTTTCCGATCCAGCAATGGCACGTTTGGCCCACCGTCGCTCAACTCGATCACCGCGTTGCCGGTAATTCCCGTGATGACCAATTCAGCGCGGGTATCCTGCCGGACCGGGATGGTGGCATTGATACGCACGCGCGCTATCGCCCGCCTTGGGTCAGGCGGCGAAAGAGAAAGTGCAACGACTTCGCCAATCGTGATTCCGCTGTACTGAACCTGGCTGCCGGGCGTAAGCCCGGTCACTGGCTCATCGAACATAATCCGGTAATACTGGTAATCGTGGTCGGAACGTGTGTCGCTGAGCCAAAGCGCGAAGCCAATACCAATCGCACCGAGCAGCACGACGAACAGACCAATGAATACATGATGGGCACGTGGTTCCATGATCAGACCACCTCGTTTTCAGAGTGTAAATATTGCGTGCGCCCAGCCCAATGCGTGCGCGACGGAAGAATGATGCAGATGCGGAAGGGTTTCATGGCTGCGTCTCTTGGCTGGAAGCACCAGTGGCCTGTGCGGCCGCACGGCCACGGGGGCCGTGAAAGTATTCCTGTATCCACGGGTGCTTGAATCGCTCGACTGCCTCGATGCCGTCGTTGATGAGTACCTTCTGGTTCGCCAGGACCGCGACACGGTCGCATATGGTGTACAGCGTATCGAGGTCGTGGGTTACCAGAAACACCGTGAGACCCAGTGCATTGCGCAGGGTCAGAATCAATTGGTCGAAAGATGCAGCCCCGATTGGATCCAGTCCTGCGGTGGGTTCGTCAAGAAACAGGATGTTCGCATCAAGCGCCAAGGCTCTCGCCAGTGCTGCTCGTTTCACCATGCCTCCGGACAACGAGGCCGGATATTTGTCTCCCGCTCCGGCAGGCAACCCCACCAAGCCCAGCTTGCTTCTTGCCAAACGCTCGGCAAGAGGCCGCGCCAGACCGACATGCTCGATTAAAGGAAGAGCGACGTTCTCCAAGACGGTCAGCGATGAATACAACGCGCCCTTCTGGAACAGAATGCCGAACCTTCGCTCCATACGCGCGCGTGCAAGCCATTGGGCTCGCAGTAGGTCGCGCCCCCGATACGGACCACGCCCGAATGCGGCTTCTGCAGCCCGACGATGCTACGCAAGAGCACGGATTTCCCGGTGCCTGATCCTCCCACCACGCCAAGGATTTCCCCGCGTCGCACGTCCAGGTCCAGGTCCTGATGGACCTGCTGGGTTCCAAACCTGTTGTCTAGGCCGCGCACTTCAATAGCGTGTCGCACACCGTTGTCGGTGTCTTCCTTCACCGCGCTCACCAGCCCATCTCCATGAAGAACAGTGCAGCGATGGCATCGATCAGGATCACCATGAAGATTGATTGCACAACACTAGAAGTCGTGTGGTCGCCTACCGACTCAGCGCTACCGGCGACCTTGAACCCTTCATGGCAGCCGATAGCGGCGATCATCACCGCGAAGAGCGGGGACTTGCTCATTCCGACAAGAAAATGGCGCACCTCGATTTTTTCCTGCACGATGGCAAGGAACTGTGCAGGAGGAATCTCCAAGCTCAGTGCGCATACAGTGGCGCCGCCCACAATGCCAGCCAAGATGCCTACTAATGTGAGCAGTGGCAAGGACACAAGAAGCGCCAGCACGCGTGGCAGCACCAGCAACTCGATGGGGTCGAGCGCGTTGGAGCGAAGCGCATCGATCTCTTCATTTGCCTTCATCGAACCGATTTGGGCGGTATACGCGCTTGCGGTACGGCCTGCAATCAATATGGCCGGGAGCAGCACTCCGAACTCGCGCATGAACGAGAAGGCGACCAGATGCACCGAGAAGATGCTCGCACCGAAGTTGGCCAGCACCGTTGCGCCCAGGAACGCCACCACCATTCCTACCATGAAGCTCAGTAGCGCCACGATGGGAATGGCGTCCACCGCTGACCGCTGGATTTGAGCGATCACCGAGGTCGTGCGCCAGCGACGCGGGTGACGAACGGTACGGCTCCATGTTTCGATGATCTGACCCACGAACCCGGCCAGACCAAGACACGCACGACAGCCCTGTTCCACGGTCAGGCCTATGCGTCCCAGACCGCGGAGCAGAGGATTCCCGCTCACCGCTGCTTTGTCCGTCTTCTGCTGAGCGGTAGCAGCGGCGGCAAGCGCTTTCATTAGGGCGAGGCGATCCGGGGACAGATTTGGAGCTGCCTCCGGCCGGTCGAGTATCGAGTCTGGCCCGAGAATTTCCACCAGCAGAGCCGCGCCGGCGGTGTCCAGTCTCTGGACTTGCGTCCAGTCGAGCAAGGGAGTGGCGTACCCCTCGGCATGGCTGATGCGGGCGGCGGACACGGATTTTGCCAGACTGGCGTAGTGCTCTATCGTCCAGTCGCCACCCGCCAGCCATTTGTGATCACCGCCGACCATGGCATCCTGCCGGAGCCAAGCCTGTGAAGCGTTGCTCATGGCTGCGTGTCCCGCCAAGCGCTGTCGATGCGCTCGATGCAGTTCGTGATCGCCGCTTTGGCATGACCCAGCAATGTGTACGAACCGGCGAACTCTTTAATGACGTTGCCGCGCTCGAAGCAACTGGCGGCAGCAACGCGTCGTCCCGTACTTACATCGACTGCTTCGAACTCTAGGCTGGCACCGCCCGTCGTCACGGGTCCAACCAGCAGGGTCGTCATTGCATTGACTGCCCGATTCGGTGTCTGCAGTTCGGTGACCGCTACACGCACCCGAACCTGTCCCGTGCCACCTGGGGTGGCGGGACTTTTGCCTTCCTGGCGTTTCAGTTCGCTCGTCACATGGTCTAGCACTTCACGCTGCTGCGCGTCATCGAGCCCATCGATGCGACCCGAGGCGGTCTTGATCTGCGCATCTTCCACCACGACAGCGGCATAACGCTTGGGCTCGAATCCCGCTGCGCGGTACATCAGTACGTTCTCGTATCGTGTCGGCGATAACTTCTCGTAGTCGCCGAGAAATCCGGAGCGCGTCATGCTGTTGGTCGCGCATCCAGAGAGCGCGCCTGCTACGCAAAAAAAATGCCGCCGCGGATCAATGCAGTTTTGCTCTTCATAATGGGTCTCCTTGATCAAACGAAACTAAGACAGGCAATGCCTGCTGCGATGAGGGCGGTGCCAGACCAGCGCGTCACTGATGCGAGATCGCCTAGCAAGAGGGCGCCGATACCCAAGTTTCCAAGTAGCCCGATTCCTGCCCAGGCTGCAGAGGCCGCGCTGATCGGAATCCGCTTGAGCGCGAGCCACAAATCTCCGGCAAACCTGCGCTCGTGATTGGCTTGTACCGCGTCGAACGCCCGGATCATCTCGTCGATCAGTGTCACGAACAAATCGCGTTTGGTCTTGAAATGATAGAGAAACGCCCCTTTGCTCAACCCGGCCCGCACGACGACGGCGTCCAGCGTCAGACGACTGGCGCCTTCCTCCAGCACCAGTTCGCGAGCGGCCTGCAGGATGCGCTCGCGAGTTAGCTGGGCTCCTTGCTGGAGAACGGGCTGCGCATCGGTGCTGCTATGGGCGGTGGACGGGGGGGGCAACTTTGTTTTCGCGCGAGGCGGCATGGTCGTGCTCCAAAAAAAGCTTGAGTCATATACAGTCCAGTCGGTATAGTAGAAGGCGTAAAACAGTCCGTCAAGACTTTTTCGGAATGCAAGGACCTGCCATGTCTCAAATTCTTGAACGCTATCGCCTCATGGCCATGATTTCGCCGCTAATGCTTCTTGCGGCTTGCAGCCATGCTCCGCACTCTGCCGATCCGCCTCGCCTGGATGTACCGGCCCATTTCTCAAATGAAGAGGGAGGTGAAGGCATCCTGGACAAATCATCCCGCCGTACTCTTCCCGTCGACTGGTGGACGGCCTACGGCGATCCACAGCTCAATGTCCTAGTCCGGGCGGCGCTGGAGCGCAACACCGAACTGTCGATTGCGCGCGCGCGCGTCGACGAGGCCTCGGCCGCCACGCGGCGAGCACGGGCCTCCCTGCTCCCCTCGTTGTCCGCGGGCACGCAGGCAACTCGAGGACGCGACTATTCAGAGAACGTTGCGATCGGCAATGATGGCCGCGCCACGTTGTCTGCATCGTGGGAGGCAGACCTGTCGGGGCGGCTTTCGCAGGCAGCAGAAGGTGCGCGCCTGGATGCGGTGGCAGCCGAACAAGCGTGGGTTGCCACGCGTTGGCAGGTCGCGTTTGAAACAGTGTCGGCGGCTGTGCAGCAGCGCCAAGCCAGTGAACTCGAAGCGCTCGCCACGGCGCGGCTGGCATCCGCCGAGCGACTCGTCTTGCTGACACAACGGAAGTTCGAGGCCGGACAAGCTACCGGCTTCGACATCGAGCGAACCCGCTCCGGCGTCGTCGCACTGCGTGTGGAGCAAGAGCAACTTCGGCGTGCGCGCGGCGAGGCGACGCATGCACTTGATGTACTAGCGGGACAAACGCCCGGAGCGTCTGCAGCTTCTCCGACTCTTGCTTCACTCGCCGCCCCCAATTGGACACCGACACGCATACCTGCGGACCTGCTGAGTGAGCGGCCCGACGTGCGCGCCGCCGAAGCGAAGTTCGCAGCCGAAACCGCGCGCTGGAACGCAGCCGAAGGCGAACGCTTCCCTAAGCTGGTGTTGGACCTGAGCGGCGGACGGCAGCGCGTTGAGAGTGCGGGGACGCGCATTACCGGCAACATTTTTTCACTTGGGGCCGGGGTTTCGTTGCCGATCTTCGATGGTGGCGCGATCCGTGCCGGCATCGAGACCGGAGAGGCGCGCAGCCGAGCTGCGCGCGCGGAGTTCGAGCGCACTTTGTTGAGTGCATTGCAGGACGTAGAGAACGCATACCTCGGTTGGCATACGCAGCACGCCGCACTGGAGCATCAGACCGAGGGGGTCGCAGTCGCGGAGCGTCAGCTCGATCGCAGCCGCCGTCTGTTTGAGGCGGGACAAGTGGACGCCACGGTGGTGGCCGAGGCTGAGGCGGGGGTGATGTCAGCGCAGGCTTCGCTGATCCGCACGCGGGCCGAGACAGCCGTGCAATGGGGTGTGCTGGCAAAAGCACTATCCGGCCCACCTGTTTGATCGGGGAAGCTTGCTGGAGCAGCTTGCGAAGGCTAGATAGCGTGGCGCAAGGCGAAGGTGGTGAGGCCTAAGTGAGGAGGAATGCGAACATGGAAATTCGGCATCTGCGCTACTTTCTAGCGGTGGCAGAGGAACTGCACTTTGCCCGAGCCGCAGAGCGCCTCCACATCGAGACATCGCCGCTGTCGCGCGCCATCAAAGAGCTTGAAGAGGAGTTGGGCGTAGCGCTATTTGCGAGAACCACTCGGAGCACCCGCTTGACTCGTGCAGGCAGACTCTTCTTTGAGAGCGTACCCCGTGTCTTCGCAGCTTTGCAGCAGGCGCGCGACAGTGTGAACGCCGCAGCCAATGGCTTTCATTGCCAGCTCCGTATTGCATTGTCTGATGGAATCACGCCATCGCGCCTGCCTGCGTTGTTGGCGCTCTGCCGGCAGGAAGAGCCGGAAGTGGAAGTTCGCTTCTTCGAAGTGCCTTTGTCACAGCAAATCAAGGGATTGTGTGGCGAACTGTACGATCTCGGCTTCGCTCAATCGGATGAAGTCGGCGAAGGCATCATCGCCGTGCCGGTGTGGAGTGACCCTCTGATGGTAGCTGTGCCCGCACGGCACCCCTTGCTATCCCACAAACAGATTCCCCTGGAAGAGCTGTTGCGGTATCCGCTGGTGCTCTGCGACGCGGTGGCGTGTGAGGGCCATGCTCGGCAAGTTGAACGGGTGCTACGTCGCGTGGACATTGAGCCTCTAATTGCCGAACGCGTGACTTCCAGCGATCTAATGATGGTCCTGGTTTCGGCGGGACTTGCACTAGGCCTCACAGGAGGTGCGCATATTACTGCCAGCAGGGAACAGGGTGTGGTCGCACGGCCGCTGACTGGAGGTTCGCCCATGCTCACGACCTATCTGCTACGACCGGCCAGCGAGCCGTCAGAAATACTGACTCGCTTCATGGAACGCGTTCATTCGATCAAATCTCCAGACGCCAAAAGTCGGCGGTAAACCATCACACAATCTCCCAAGGAAACTTAACCATGAAGAAGATTGCTCTCATATTGCTTTCCTCGACACTGGCAGCCTGCAGCCCATCCGGGAAACCAGATAAAGGCAACCTTCCGACGGTCGATGAATTAGCGCTCAATCCTGAGCGGCTGAAAAAGTTGCGCCAGCAATGCAAGTTGGATCGTCCTATGCTGGGCGACCAACTATGTAACCGGGTTGCCGAGGCTACGCGAAAGCGCTTTTACGAAGATGGCGATGTGCCCTACACCACACCTAAAGAGCCGCCGAAGTTCTAAGCTGGTGGTCACGCTGGAGTATGTATGCCGGATATGAAAAACTTGAAGGAGAATTGCAATGGGCTGGATCTATCTTGTTTTGGCTGGATTGTTTGAAATCGGATGGCCGGTCGGGCTGAAAATGGCGCAAGAGCCAACATCGCGTTGGAGTGGGGTCGCAGTAGCCGTCTCTTTCATGACAATTAGCGGCGCCTTCCTATGGCTTGCTCAGCGTCAGATACCGATTGGGACTGCTTATGCGGTGTGGACGGGTATCGGAGCGGCGGGAACGTTCTTAGTCGGAATTCATTTCTATGGCGACCCAACCTCCCTGATGCGATACCTTGGCGTGGCGCTGATCATCCTGGGCGTTATCACGCTCAAGTTATCGAGTTGAGTACTAGCTCCTTTGATAGCGTAGTCACTGGGACACCCTGCGACACAGACTGGATCGGGTTCTGGGAACTCGCACGGTCACCTCCTCCTAGTCGTTATATGTGGTGAGCTTGCCGCAGCCTCGGGAGAGTTCGAGCCAGTGCGCGTAAGGCGGTGGAGCAGCCATTCCGGGTGCTCCACCTTCAGCTCCTGCAAAGGTGGAGAAAGAGTGTGGGTTGGCTAGCATGGCGCGGCCAAGAATCACCAAACCCATCTACCTGCCAGCGATCACGTGCTCGGCCATTCGCGGATCGTCGATGCCCCAACTCACTGCCACAGGTAGCCCAGTCTCGCGGCTCATGCGTTTGGCAAAGGGGCTGACGCGACGGCCGGCAACCAGCGGCTGGCCATTCGCTTCCTTGACATTAACCAGTCCGGCTCGGCCGTGGCAGGCCGCCGCGACCACCCTGCCGTCAGCCCAAGCGCCCGACAGCAGATTGACGAGCGCCCCGCTCCGGGTAAGTCCCACATGGTGCCATGGCCGCCGGGCAGGAACATCACCGCACCCCCTTCCGGGGCGATGCTGTCGATCTTCAGCGAGCCTTCGAGCTTGTCCATCGACACCTTGTCATCGAGGAAGCATTCCACGCTCGGCGGGTTCATGCCTTCGCTCGCTATGGAATGAGGATCCACCGGAATCTCGCCGCCGGCGATTGACGCAATATCCACATTGGCACCTGCATCGACCAAGGCGTAGTACGGGGTGGACTGTTCCTCGAACCACACGCCGGTCAGGCGCGGGTCGTCGCCCATCGTTGCCTGCGAAGTCAAAACCAGCAGAATCTCGAGGGGAGTTCCCATCATGGTTTTCTCAGTTCAGACGCTTGGGATCAAGCGGCCAGCGACCATTACGCCTGCTTGGCTTTGCGCGCTGTCTCGACCAAGCTGTCGAGCCAGTCCTGATGGCCGTTGATCATCGGGTTGGGTTTGGCGTTGTGCAGCTCCTCGGCCGGCTTGCCCTTCTGCGTTTCCTGCGTGAGGATGCGCACGCGCCCGCCGTCCAGGTTCTCGACCAGCCAGGCGTGATGCACATCCAGGCGCGTATCTGTGCCTTCCTCGCCGGACCAGCCGTGCCAGGCCACGCGGCCGGGTTGCCCATCCGCAGGTGCCACGTACTCGTTGCACTGCCCCTCTACCGGGAAGCCGAAGGTCTCGAAATAAAATCGATCGCCGTCGGCCAGTACCGGGCCTTTGCCGCCATGAAAGCGCACGTTAGCCGAGTTGGCGTAGTAGCTTGGCCACAGCGATGGTGTGACGAGTAGCGGCCATACGTCGGCCGCGCTCAAGCCGGCGGCGATGATCTCATTAGAGGCGAAATTCTCAGTAAAGCCCGGCGTGTAGCCTTCGGGCCAGAGGATGGCGTTCTGTTGCTTGCTCATATCGAAGCTCCTTCACAAAATGTCAATGACGCAACAGGGGTGGCTGCGTCATTCAAGTGGTCATAGAGCAATCATGAGCCTCCCTGTGAAATAAGTGAAATCCTAATTTTTTATTTTTGAAATCATATAATTTGATATCAGCGTCTAGGTTCTGCCATCCGCCGACAAGGCTATCTCGCAGCGGTGCTACGAAAGGGTCCGTCTCCAATTGAGCCGGCTGATTGCATATTTGTAGTGCGAGGCAGAGTTGTGCTGAGCATGACGATGAGAGCCATCTTGCCTACTTGTTGTTAGCACAGGAAGTGAACAGCAGTGCTCGTATCCAGCGATGTGCTGGATCGTGATGGGTGCGTTCGTGCCAAGCAGCCGTCTTGGTGAACCCCGGTATCTTCATCGGCGGCAGGGAGATAGCCAGCTTGTCCATACCGGCGACCAAGCGGCTCGGCAAGATCGCGACCATGTCACTGGCACGCAGGATGTCTGGCAAGATCAGAAAGCTCTTGACCGACAGTGTGACGCTTCGTTGTTTGCCCAACTGTTCTAGCGCATCGTCGGTGACGCCGCGGAAACCTCCACCATCGTAGGAAACAAGCGCATGGTCGAGAGCACAGAACTGCTTAACTGTCAGCTTGCGCCCCATAGCCGCTGGATGGTCTTCCCGCAGGACACACACGTAGTGCTCCTTGAATAGCTCTCGGGCATGCAGATTTGGCGGAGTGATCTCTGGCGTCAGGAGGGCTAGATCGATTTGACCGCGCTCAAGCTGGTTCTGTAGCAGTCCGCTCTCGACTGGCACTAATGAGACTCGAACGCGCGGTGCGTGCTGTTTGAGTGCCGATAGAAATGGGACAGCAATGGCACGCAGCGCATAGTCCGTCGCGGCGATGGAGAAGGTCAGTTGTGCGGTGGCCGGGTCGAAAGAAGGTGGCTGGAGCAGCGCGTCGATTTCCGCTAGCACCTGTTTGACAGATATCCCTATGTCTAGCGCCCGCTGCGTCGGAACGATGCCCCGCTGCGCACGCGCGAACAGCGGGTCGCCGAAGCTTTCACGCAGCCGCGCAAGCATGCCGCTCAAGGCCGGTTGGGTTAGTCCAAGACGTGCTGCCGCCCGTGTCACGTTGCGTTCGTCCAACAATACGTCCAGCGCCTTGAGTAAGTTGAGATCCATGCTCTTGATATCTTTCATTCTTATCCAGATTTCAATAAATAATTCTTTCCCATGATATCTAGATTCTGCTCATGAGGGGAGCGAGACCCAGCGAGAATTTTTTTCTGGGCAACCTCTTGGAAACTCCAAATGCGCCATAGGGTGCTTTAGTTTGCGGCGTTTGTCTTCGACTCGCCCCGCCGCTCATTCTTTCTTTTCCCTCGACCGTTGTGCTCAAAACGGTCTTTGACGGGCACCCACGCGGCACCGATCCTCGCTCTATGCGGCACGTTCCTGTGCCGCTTTTGAACGAGGAATCAGTGCAGGGAAATCGGAGGCCAGTCAATGCAAGCTCAGGGCGTACTGTTCGGGCAGATCGCCGCCGTATTCGGCATCGTGATCGCCGGCGTGTGGGGTGCAACGCAATGGACAGCCGCCGCCCTGGGCTATCAACTACGCCTTGGCTCGCCATGGTTCGACTTCTTTGGAACCCCGGTCTATCACCCTTGGCGGCTGTTCGAGTGGTGGTTCTTCTTTGATGCCTACGCGCCGCACGTCTTCGATATCGGCGGGGCCATCGCGGGTGGAAGTGGTCTGGTGGCCGTGGTGGTCGCCATCGCCATGTCGGTGTGGCGCTCGCGGCAAGCGCGCCTTGTCACCACCTACGGTTCGGCACGCTGGGCCGATGCGGAAGACATACGCAAAGCTGGGCTGATCCAGCCCGACGGGGTTTTCCTCGGGCTGCATCGCGGCCAGTACCTCCGCCATGAAGGCCCGGAACACGTCCTGACCTTCGCACCAACGCGCTCGGGCAAGGGTGTGGGCCTGGTCGTTCCCACCTTGTTGAGTTGGCCCGCATCCGTCGTCGTTCACGACATCAAAGGCGAGAACTGGACGCTCACCGCAGGCTGGCGTTCGCGGTTTAGCCACTGCCTCCTGTTCAACCCCACGGATGCGCAGTCGGCAGCCTACAACCCGCTGCTGGAAGTGAGGCGCGGCGCGCACGAAGTGCGCGACGTGCAGAACGTGGCCGACATTCTTGTCGATCCCGATGGCGCACTCGAACGCCGGAACCATTGGGAAAAGACCAGTCACGCGCTGTTGGTCGGCGCCATCCTGCATGTGCTGTACGCAGGCGAGGACAAGACGCTGCGCGGCGTCGCCAACTTCCTCAGCGACCCGGCGTGTCCGTTCGAGCTGACGCTGCACCGGATGATGACGACGAAGCACCTGGGCGATGCGCCTCACCCGGTTGTCGCATCCGCTGCCCGCGAAGTGCTTAACAAGTCGGACAACGAGCGATCGGGCGTGCTCTCCACCGCCATGTCGTTTCTCGGCCTGTACCGCGACCCGACCGTGGCCGAAGTCACATCGCGCTGCGATTGGCGCATCGCCGACCTGATTTCCGCCGAGCACCCGGTATCGCTCTATCTGGTGGTGCCGCCCTCCGACATAAGCCGCACCAAGCCGCTGATCCGGCTCATCTTGAACCAGATCGGGCGGCGGCTGACCGAATCGCTCGACGGCAGCGATGGCATCGCGCGCCGGCACAAGCTGCTGCTGATGCTGGACGAGTTTCCGGCGCTGGGCCGCCTCGATTTTTTCGAGTCCGCGCTTGCCTTCATGGCCGGGTACGGCATCCGCAGCTTTCTCATCGCTCAAAGCCTGAACCAGATCGACAAGGCGTATGGGCAGAACCATTCCATCCTCGACAACTGCCATGTCCGGGTGACTTTCGCCACCAACGACGAAAGGACGGCGAAAAGGATTTCAGAAACCCTCGGCACCGCCACCGAGCTTCGCGCGCAGCGCAACTACGCCGGCCACCGGCTCGCTCCGTGGCTGGGGCACCTGATGGTGTCGCGTCAGGAAACTGCACGGCCGCTGTTGACGCCCGGCGAGGTGATGCAGCTTCCACCTGATGACGCCGTGGTCATGGTGTCCAGCGTCGCCCCGATCCGCGCGAAGAAGCTGCGCTACTACGCCGACGCCAATTTCAAGAATCGCGTCCTGCCACCGCCCGCGCTCGTAGCCGGGAGGTACGCCGACGCGCCGCCAGCCCGCCCCGACGACTGGAGCGGCTTGGCGATCCCGGCCGTACCTGCGGCGCCGGCCTCGGCATCCGCCGATGGCCTGGGCGGCACCGATGACGGCGGCCCACGCCGCCAGCCCGAACTCTCCGAAACCGTCGCCTACGACCCCGAGCCGGACGCACATGCGAACGACCTGGCGCTGCTCGATGACGACGACCTGGCGCTGCCGCTTCCCGGCCAGCTCGACCCGGCCATGCAGCGCACGGCCCGGCTGGCTTCCCTCGACCCCAACGACGGAATCGACCTATGAGCCAATACCGCCTCAATCTTTTCATCCAGCCCGAGCACGCCCAGCGCCTGGACGAACTGGCCGCCAAGAAAGGCGTGTCCAAGTCGTCCATCGTCGCAGCGGCCTTGGCGTCCTGGCTGTCGCCCGATGCTGGCGACCAGCGCGAGGCCGCCATTGCCAAGCGGTTGGATCGACTGTCGCGGCAGACCGAACGCCTGGAGCGCGACCAGAACATCCAGATCGAAACGCTGGCGCTGTTCATCCGCTACTTCCTGACCGTCAGCACGCCGGTGCCCGAAGCCCATCAGGATGCGGCACGCGCCCAGGGCAAGGTGCGCTTCGAGCAGTTCGTCGAACAGTTGGGTCGCCACCTTCTGCGTGGCCGCAGTCTGGTGCGCGACGTGGTGGAGGAACTGCACCCCGATCCGATGCAGATGGATGACGCAGCAGCGATGGCCTCCGCCCATGAACGAACTGCGGAGCGTGCGTCATGAGTGCCGTTCCACAGATCCAGCCCGAACCTCGCTCATCCGCAGCAGCGTCCCAGGATCGCCGCATCCAGATGCTGCGCACTGCAATGGGGCCGCTGATCGCCGCTGCGCTCGAAGACCCGGATGTGGTGGAAATCATGCTCAACCCCGATCGCACCCTGTGGGTGGATCGGCTGTCGTCGGGTCGCTCGCCGCTGGGCGTGGAGATGCCCGAGGCCGATGGTGAACGCATCATCCGCCTGGTCGCCGCGCATGTCGGCGCGGGAGGTGCATCGCGGCCAGCCGCTCTTGACCGCCGAGTTGCCGGAAACCGGCGAGCGTTTCGAGGGCATCCTGCCTCCGGCCGCCCCGGGGCCAGCCTTCGCGCTACGCAAGCGGGCCGTGAGCATCATCGGCCTGGATCGCTACGTGGCCGACGGCATCCTGACCGCCGGGCAGGCCGAGTTCCTGCGCCGCGCCGTGCGCGAGCGGCAGAACATCCTAATCGCCGGCGGCACCAGCACCGGCAAGACCACGCTGGCGAACGCGCTGCTGGCCGAGATCGCCGCCACAGGCGACCGCGTGCTGGTGCTCGAAGACACCATCGAGCTGCAATGCGCGGCCCGCGACCATGTGCCGCTGCGCACCCGCGCCGGCGTCGTCACCATGACCGAGCTGGTGCGGGCCACGATGCGCCTGCGGCCTGACCGCGTGATCGTCGGCGAGGTGCGCGGCGGCGAAGCCCTCGACCTCATCAAAGTGTGGGGCACCGGCCACCCCGGCGGCATTGCGACCATCCATGCCGGCTCCGCGCTGGGCGCGTTGCTGCGCCTCGAACAGTTGATTCTCGAAGTCGCTGTGAATCCGCCGCGGGCGCTGATCGCCGAGGCGGTCAACGTCGTCATCAACATCGCCGGACGCGGCCGCAAGCGCCACGTCGAAACCATCGCCCGTGTCGTCGGCTTCGACGGCACCGGCTATCGCCTGGCGGACGCACTGGAAACGCCGTTTCCCGAGCTGACGCCGGTTCCTCTCGCAGCCGACGCCGCTGCACATTCCCGTCCCCCAACCAACTTGGAGAACTGCCATGACGCACGTTGATTCTTTCCGCTTTTCCGTAAATCCGCTTCCTCGCCTGTCCGGCCTGGCGCGGCTGCGCAGCCTCACCCGCCCTGCGAGGCAGGGGCTGCTGCTGGCCGCGCTGCTGCTGTTGCTGGCCGGAACGGCGCAAGCCGCCGGTTCCTCGATGCCGTGGGAGGGGCCCTTGCAGTCGATTCTGGAGTCGATCCAGGGGCCGGTGGCACGCATCGTCGCGGTCATCATCATCATCGCCACGGGCCTGGCGCTGGCCTTCGGCGACACCAGCGGCGGCTTTCGCAAGCTGATCCAGATCGTGTTCGGGTTGAGCATCGCGTTCGCCGCTTCCTCGTTCTTCCTGTCGTTCTTCTCGTTCTCCGGCGGGGCCGTCGTATGAGTACGGCCAGCGACCTTCCAGGCTTCGAGGTGCCGCTGCATCGCTCGCTGACCGAGCCAATCCTGCTGGGCGGCGCGCCGCGCACCGTGGCAATTGCCAACGGCACGCTGGCCGCCGCCGTCGGGCTGGGCCTGCAACTGTGGATTCCCGGCGTGGTGCTCTGGATCGTCGGCCACTCGCTGGCCGTATGGGGTGCGCGCGTCGATCCGCAGTTCATGCAGGTCTTCGCGCGGCATATCAAACACCGCCCGCTTCTGGACGTGTGAGGGAGGACGCCATGCTGAACCTTGCCGAATATCGTCAGCGCCCGGCCTTGCTTGCCGACTGGCTGCCCCTGGGCCGGGCTGGTCGCGCCGGGCGTTGTGCTGAACAAAGATGGTTCGTTTCAACGCACGTTCCAGTTTCGCGGCCCCGACTTGGACAGTGCGACACAGGGCGAGCTGATTGCCACGTCGGCGCGGCAGAACAACGCGCTTCGCCGTACCGGGTCTGGCTGGGCCTTCTATATCGAGGCCGAGCGGATGCGGGCATCGAGCTATCCGCAATCCTCCTTTCCCGAACCACTGTCCTGGCTGGTGGATGAGGAGCGACGCGCGGCGTTCGAGGAGTCGGATGGCCATTTCGAGAGCGTCTATCACTTCACGTTGCAACACCTACCGCCGCAAGAGTCTCGCGCCCGTGCGGCTGGGATGCTGTACGAGAACCGGCCCACTGAGGGTGTGGACTGGCGTGGTCGGCTTGATTCCTTCGTGGCAGAGACCGATCGCGTGTTCGACCTGCTCGATGGTGTGATGCCGGAGATTGCCTGGCTGGACGATAGCCAGACGCTGACCTACCTGCATGCCACAGTCTCCACCCGGCGCTATCGCGTCGGCGTGCCCGACGTGCCGTTCCATATCGACGCACTGCTTGCCGATGCCGCGCTGGTCGGCGGCCTGGCGCCCATGCTGGGCGATCAGCACCTGCGCGTGGTGTCGGTACGAGGCTTCCCGACCTCGACCTGGCCGGGGATCTTGGACGACCTCAACCGCCTGGGCTTTGCGTATCGCTGGAGTACGCGCTTCCTGTGCCTGGACAAAGCCGAGGCGGAACGGGAATTGGGGCGCTTGCGGCGCCAATGGTTCGCCAAGCGCAAGAACGTCATCGCGCTGCTGCGCGAAACGATCTTTCAGCAGGAAAGCCCGCTGGTCGATACCGATGCCAGCAACAAGGCCGCCGACGCCGATGCCGCCTTGCAGGAGCTGGGCAGCGATCAAGTCGCCTTCGGCTACCTCACCGCCACGGTGACGGTGCTCGACGCCGACCCGGCCGTGGCCGACGAGAAGCTGCGCATGGTGGAGCGCGTCATCCAGGGCCGGGGTTTCGTGACCATCCCCGAAACCCTCAACGCAGTCGATGCCTGGCTGTCGTCCGTCCCCGGCAACGCATACGCGAACGTGCGTCAGCCCATCGTTTCGACGCTGAACCTGGCGCACATGATGCCGATGTCAGCGGTATGGGCTGGGCCGGAGAAGAACGAACACCTCGATGGCCCGCCGCTGATCGTCACCCGCACCGATGGCGCGACGCCGTTCCGGCTGGTGACGCACATCGGCGACGTGGGGCACACCCTTGTCGCCGGGCCGACCGGCATGGGCAAGTCGGTGCTGCTCGCCATCTTGGCCATGCAGTTCCGGCGCTACTTCGGCTCGCGGATCTTCGCCTTCGACATGGGCCGCTCGATGCGCGCCACCATCTTCGGCCTTGGCGGTGAGCACTATGACCTCGGCGCCGATGGCGGCATCGCCTTCCAGCCACTCGCGCGAATTGCCCACGAGGGCTACCGCACCTGGGCCGCCGAATGGATCGAAGGCCGTTTGCTGCATGAAGGCGTAGCAGTCGGCCCCGACGAGAAGGCTGCCATCTGGTCGGCGCTGAGAAGCCTTGCCGGTGCGCCGGTGGAGCAGCGCACCATGACCGGCTTGTCGGTGTTATTGCAGTTTAACGCGCTGCGCCAAGCGCTCGCGCCCTATGTGCTGGGCGGCGCACACGGCAAGCTGCTGGACGCTGACCACGACCGGCTGGGCATGGCCGACGTGCAGGGCTTCGAGATGGAAGAACTGATGCACAGCCCGGCCGCCGTGCAAGCGGTGCTGCGCTACCTGTTCGCCCGCTTCGACGAACGTTTCGACGGCGCGCCCACGCTGTTGATCCTCGATGAAGCGTGGCTGTTCCTCAATGAGCCGTCCTTCGCGGCCCGCATCCGGCAATGGCTCAAGACGCT
>JADJVV010000003.1 GCA_016710435.1 Hyphomicrobiales bacterium
CAACAAGCACAGCGTCGACCGGCCAAAAACGCTGGTGGCGGCGCATGCAGCCGACACGGGACGGCAGGTCGGGCACGCGCAGGCCTTGACGGCGGCACACGGCGCCGATACGGCGCGGCAGGTGGCGAGCAGGTCGACGACAGGGGCGGCGACATGAGCGTGATCAGGCAGGAACAGCACAAGACCGAGCTGAACATTTTCCAGTGCCGGAACGAAGGAGGTCTGCAAGCCATGCGCGATTGGCTGTACGCGCGGCAGGCTCGCATCAATACGGAGTGGGTCGGCATGGTCGGCGACGATTTGATCCGAGAACAAGGCGAGGCGCGCGTCGTGGCCCGGCTGATAAAGTTGATCGACGACGGCCCCGCCATCAAACAACTACAAGGAGCATGACATGGCAACCGAGAACGATGATTTTGACGCCGCATTTGCGGAGGTCGTGGCGGCAATGGATGCAGCCCCCGCGCCGGCACCATCACCTGAGCCCGCGCCGGCACCTGAGCCCGCGCCGATCGAAACACCGGCACCAGTCGAAGCGCCGGCACCGGAGGCCGCCCCTGAGCTGGTCGAAACGCCGGCGTCAGTAACACCCCCGCCGCCGGTACCTGCCCCCGCACCCGACCGGCACAAGCAGAAACGCCGGAAGCGGGGGCGGGGCGCGGGAAGACACGGAGAGCATCACGCCCTACGCGCCGACCAGGGACTGAAGTCGCGGACCTGGAGCAGTTCAGGAAGGAGTTCCCGAGCGAGGCCAGGCCGTCGACGCCCGCCTCAAATTCGATCGACCGCGACATAAACGCCGGCGCAGTCTAAGGCCGTGCAGAAGTTCGCCGAGCAGATGGAAGCCCGGCTGGCGCCAGTCGAGAACACAGTGACGACATCAGCCAGCCAGGCCCACGTCGCCGCCCTGCACGCCGCGCACGGCGAGCTACGACCGTGATCGCGAAGGTGCCCGCGTGGATCAAGACGCTGCCGGCGTACGCGCAGCCTGGCGCGCAGGCGGTGTACGACCGCGGTACGACGCAGGACGTGATTGCACTGGTGAACGATTACAAGCGGTCGGCGGGCATCACTACCCCGGCGGCACCGGCGCCAACGCCCGTTCCGAAGCCGCCTCCTGCTGGAGCCGAAGACCTGACGCCGGTCGGCTCGCGGCGCGTCGCCGTGACGCCGAGGCTTCCGGACCCCAATGACTTCGCGGGGGCTTTCGCCGGGGCCGTGGCGGCCATGAAGTAACCCTGCACAAAAAGGTAAAGGTGGAATACTGGTTATATGAATGATCAGACCCTAACCTAACGCAGGAGATCTCCCGTGGCGCTTACCATCCCTTGACCGGAAAAGACATTACCGCAGCGACTCGTTGACCCCGAGGTAAAACGGCTTCTGCGCCAAGTGCTCGCCGGCACCGATGCAACTCGAAGCTGGGTCATCACTTCGGTACCGGCACCGTGTATCGATCCAGTGTCACAAAGACAACGGACTCATTACCACCACGATCCTCATCGATCTCACGGGCACGGCGTCATCCACTACTGACCTCGACATCATCAGCGTCGGCACCAGTCCGGCGCACATCAGTCAGGTCTCCGTCGCCCCCAGCGGCACGCTACTCAGCGGCAGAATGACCTGCCTTGAAGTCCCCGCCGGCGGCGTCGCCGACATCGACCTGTATTCCGCCACCGAAGGCACCGGCGTGTTCGACGGCGGCGTCACCGCCCTCACCGAGACCGCGCTGATCACTGCTGGCGGCAACTGGACTCTGGCTTTGGTTAAGGCGATTGCTCAGCCGGCCGCGACGAGCCAGTATCTGTACTGACCGGCGGCGCCCGCCAGCTTTTACCGCCACGTACACAGCCGGCAAGTTCCTGATCGAGCTGCAAGGATACGACGCCTAAGACCGACCGCATCATGCCGATTCCATAGGTGAGCCGGCAGAGGACGCTAACAACACCCAAACTCACCGAAAGGAAACACCATGACCACCGCTCTCTGACGTCCGGCGACATCTCCAATCGCACGGCAGCGTATGCCATTGCCCCCCCCTCCTGAGGCGCCACGACGCCGACATGGTTCTGGAGAAGTTCGGCCAGACGTTCGTGATGCCTACCAATTCGACGAACGTCGCCAAGTTCCGGCGCTACGAAGCCCTGCCGTTGGCTACCACGGCCCGCTCGTCGAAAGGCGTGACGCCCAGCGGCACCAAGCCGACCATCACTGACTACGGCCACGCTGGAGGAATTCGGCGACTTCATCCCGTATTCGGCTTCATGCAGGACACCCACGAAGATCCGCTGCTCAAGGTTTTCGTCGCTGTGCATGCAGCAGGCGGCTGGACAGTCGAGACGCTGCGCTGGAACAAGATCAAGGCCGGCACGCAGGTCGGCTACGCCAACGGCGGCATCACGACCGTCAATACGCCGATCACCCTGGCTGCGCAGCGCACGGCGACCGCCGCCCTGCTGCGCCAGCGGCAAATACATCAACGAGGTCGTGTCGTCCAGCCCGGACTTCCGCACGGAACCCGTCGAGGCCGGCTTCGTCGCCATCCATCACCCCGACGTGACCAACGACATCCGCAACATGCAGGGCTACATCCCGGCCAAGCAGTACGCCCGGGCAGACCAAGCTGTTCCCTGGCGAGCACGGCCCCGTCGAGGACGTGCGGTACTGCCGCAGCGTGTTGTTCTGCCGTACCTCGGCGCGACCGGCGTGTACGGCGGCGCCTCGACCACGATGCGCAACACCGGCGGCTTCGCCGACGTGTATCCGGTCATCTACATGGGCAAGGACTTCTATGGCATCGTGCCGCTGAAGGGGTCGAACGCCATGTCGCTGATCGCCCACAACCCTGGCTCGTCCGGCACCGCCGACCCGCTGAACCAGCGCGGCACGCTGGGTTGGAAGTGCGCACAAACATCGTTGATTTTGAACGATTTGTGGGGGTATCGTCTTATGGTGGCCGTCACGCTGTAATCCACCCTGCACGGGGCTTCGGCCCCGGCGTCGAACCAACTTTTAGGAGATTCACATGGCCACACCCACCAATCTGTCCAACATCAACGGCGGCCCCGTCCAGCGCACGCAGGGTTCGATCAGCGGCACCTACACGGCGGCTTCCGACGTGTCCACCACGAACAACGCCTCAATCGCCGCCGGCGTGATGACGCTGACGCTGGGCTTCGTCCCGACGTACTTCAAGATCACCAACATCACCGACCGCATCACCCAGGAGTGGTACAAGGGCATGAACTCCGGCGACTACCTCGAAACCGTCGCCGCCGGAACTCGCACCCTTGAGACCGACGACAAGATCGTCGTCGCTACCCGCACCGGCGCCGGTGGCTCTGTCAGCCAGTCCGGCGGCTCGGCCGACACGTCGCCGAGCGGCGTCGTGACCGTCACGTTTGACTCCGGCATCTGCACGGACAACGATACGGTAGTGTGGTTGGCCGAAGGCTAAACCATGTCCGATACCTACCGCGTCTCGATCGAACGTCTGGAGAACGGGTTTGAAGTAACCGTGCCAGACGTTCCCCGCGATCGAGGCGGCGAAAAAGGCGGCGAAGAAGAGTAGTGGTAAGGGCGGCGCAGAGCTGTGCAGCCCCCTACACCGGCAATATGACCAAGAGCTACGCGGCGGCGACGGTGCCGGACGTGATCAAGATCATCGAGGCTGCGCTCAAGAGCGTCCCGCAGCAAGAGTTTGAAAGTGCGTTTGCCGAGGCCTCACGCATGGCGAACGAAGAAGATTGACTCCACACACCTAAAAACAGGAGCCTGAATCATGAGCAAACTGAACGACAAATTCACCGGTGCGCCGGAAGCCGACGAGACTGAAGCCCAGCGCGTCGCCCGCCTCCGCATCAAAGCCGAAACGCAGGCCGCGCAGGAGTTCGACGAGGACGCCGTCTACGCCAAGTTCCTCGCCGAGGCCCGCGACAAGCGTATGAAGGTGCTGTCTGGCGACGACGTCGAGTTGCCCACCGACACGCGCGGTTTCCCGCTGGATTACGACAAGATTGAGATCTTCCGCGGCCAGAACAAGCAGGACCTGCCCTACGTGCCGCTGTCGTTGGGGGCCTGTATCAAAAGTCCTCGCGGCAGGGAAGTGATTGTCCCGCACGCCTTCGTGGAAGACTGCCTGGCGTTATGTGTCGAAGATATAACGATCCAGAGCCAGGGCGGGTACGTCACGCGACCAGTACAGCGCTTCCCATATTCCGTCAAGGGCAAGGCTACGCCGGAAGAGTACAAGGCGTTCCAGGAGCGCGAGAAGGATCAGGCGTTGCGCGAGACCGCTCTGGCGGCGTAAGGAGCTGTTATGACGCTTGAGGATATGCTGGCGTACTGTGCGTCGGAAGTCCTCGACGACCGTACGGAACTCGTGGAAGGCGACAACGACGACTTGTGGTCGGATGCGTTTTTGTGTCGCCAGTTCAACGAAGCCGCCAGAATCCTCGCAAGACGCGCGTGGGCAATCGTCGAGTACGGCGTCGCGCCGGCCGGCATCATAACGCTGCGCACCGGCGTGTCGTTGTACCATCTCCATCCCAGTGTTCTAAGAGTTTTCGACAGCACGCCGGCAAACCAGACCGCCGTTCTTGGCCGCACGGAAGACGCGCAGCTTCGCGACACGAGCCTGGGAACCCCATACCCCGGTGACGTGTTCAACGCCGTCGAGTACGGCATGGCAGCCAGCTTGGCCGGCGGCTTCGCCACGCTGTCTGGCGCCCCCTTCGCGATCGCCTCTGATGCGGGGTCGCGCACCGTCCGCGTGTTTCCGCCACCCACGTCGGCCCAGAACGGCCTACGTGTAGCGATGAAGGTGGCGCGGCTGCCGATCAACGAACTCACGCTTGACGACGTCGAAGCCGAGCCAGAGGTTCCCGCCGAATTCCACCTGCAACTCTGCGAATTCGCCGCAGGCAAGGCCCTTACTTTACCCAATGTGGATGCCGACCAGAAGGTAGAAGGACGACGCCTGCTGACCGCGTTCGACGAAGTGGTGCGGCAGGCCCGGCAGGAACGCCAGCGGGCCGAAGCCAGTACCTATCGGTGGGGATTCAGTAGCGCCACCGCAACGCTGGGGCGCTAGTGGTGGACAACAGCAACGCGGCGCCGCCAGACCCCAAGGAGGGCCTGTTCGCCTTCGACAACTTCCGCGGCCTGCGGAACACAGTCGGTGCCGACGCGTTCGCGCCCGGCGACCTGACGGCGGCGCTGAACGTGGACATCGACGACGCCCTTGGCATCGGTCGTCGTCGCGGCTTCTCGACCGTCGTCACCGCCTCTGTCGACCGCGACGTGTGGGCGAACGACGGCGTATGCCTGGTGTCGGCGGCGACGCCCTGAAGTTGATCAACCCCGACTACACCACGACGACGCTGCGCGCCGGCCTGACGCCGGGCAGGCCGCTTGCCTACGAGATGGTGGGCCAGCGTGTGTTCTGGTCGAATGGCGTCGAGAGCGGCGTCGTGCAAAACGGCGCCAGCCGATCTTGGGGCTCGCCGTGCCCGGCTGGCCGGCAGCCGCTGCTGTCGGCGGCGACCTGCTGGCGGGGCTGTACCAGTACGCCGTGACGTACCTCCGCAGCGACGGTCAGGAGAGCAGCGCCAGGATAGCCGGCACGATCACGCTGGGCTCTACCGGCGGCGTATCGCTGTCATCGGTGCCGGTCTCTGCCGACCCCACGGTAGCGCTCAAGGCCATCTACGCGACTTCGGTAGGCGGCGAGACCCTGTACCAGGTCGGCATCATACCGAACGCCCAAACCACATTCTTGATCGACACGATCCGGCCGGGCGCGTCGCCGCTGATCACGCAGTTCCTCCAGCCGCCACCACCGGGCGACGTCATCGCGAACTACAACGGCAACCTGCTTGTCGCGGCAGCCGACTACGTGTATCCGAGCGAGCCCTACTCGCCCGAGTTGTTCGACTTCCGCAAGTCCGTGCCGTTCGGCGGCGACGTCACCATGCTGGCCCCCATGCCGGACGGCAGCGGCATGTATGTGGGGACGTCGGGCCGCCTGATCTGGATACAGGGGGACTCTCCCGACGCGTGGCGGTACCAGGAGATCGCCCAGTACGGCGTGATCCCCGGCACCCTGGCGTACGGCGACAGCAACCTGCTGGGGCAGGGCGGCACCGTTGGTAAAGTCGCGTTCTTCGCCACGCAGCGAGGCCTGTGCGTCGGCAAGCCGGGCGGGCAGGTGCTCAACCTGACCGAAGACCGGTTCGCCTACCCTATCCAACCTCGTGGCGCCGGCGTAGCCCGCCGGCATCGTGGCATCGGGCAATACGTCTGCACTATGCAGGGCGCCGAGACCGCCGGCAACGTGGTGGCGTGATACACTGAATCAATACACCCCAACACACATCTAAAAGGAGTAATTATTATGGCGCTACGTTTCTCTCCCGCCCTCCAGAATTTCATCGCGTCTACCGGTTCATGGAAGGACGCCCTAGATGGGGGCATAATCGAAGTCTATACGGGCTCGCAGCCAGCCACTCCTGATCTCGCGGTCACCGGCACGCTGCTCGTCACCTTCACATCTAGTGGTGACGCGTTCACCCCCGAAACCCGAGCGCTGGGCGTCCTGACGCTGTCCGGTACGGGGGCCGGGTCTGTCGACACCCTCACGCTGCTCGGCAAGGAACTCATGGGTAGCTCGACGGCGTACAACACATCTCTGATTCAGACGGCGGCCGACGTATGCCTCAAGATCAACCGCAACCCCAAGAACAAGTGGGTAACGGCGACGAACAGCGGCACGGCAGTCATCACGCTTACCGCCGTGCCGGGGCTCGGCGCGCTCCTGAACTCCGCCGCGCTGACGATCACATCGACTACGCTGACCTCTGCCGTCACCAGTACGACATTCGGCTCCGGCACCGGCGGCGGCACAGCTGGCGTGGATGCGGTCAACGGGCTCAAGATGGACTACAACGCCGCCGCCGGCCTGATCACCAAGGACGTGACGCAGACATGGTCTGGCACGGCAGTAGCAGTCGGCACGCAGACTGCCGGGTGGTTCCGAGTCAAGGGGTCCGTGTCTGACGCCGGCGCACTGGATTCGGGTGCCGTGTACCTTCGCATGGATGGTGCCGTGGCCACGTCTGGAGCTCAGATGAATATGAGTTCCACCAGCATCACGTACGGCGCCGTGCAGACCCTGAGCGCGTTCAACTTCACCGTTCCCGCGGCATAATTCTTCCTACCCTGCCTAAGACAAGGCGGGGGTAAGGAGCGTGCGTCATGTCTGACCAATTTGTAGCCTGTACGTTTGGCGGATCTGGAGCGGCCACATCGCCTGACGGCATAACGTGGACCGCGCGATCCATGCCGTCTTCCGCGAATTGGCAGGTGATATCGCGCAACGCGTCTGTATATTGCGCCATAGCGGTGGTCAGCGGCACCTGCGCTACTTCACCCGATGGCATAACGTGGACTGCGCAGTCCATGCCGTCTTCCTCGAATTGGCGGTCGATAGCATGGAACGGGTCGGTGTTCTGCGCCGTAGCAGACACCACGATCGCGGCTACATCTCCGGACGGCATCACCTGGACTGCCCAGACGCTACCGTCATCTGGCACCGGATATCGCTGGCGTGGAACGGGACGGTGTTCTGTGCCATAGCGTACGGCGGCACGGCGGCAGCCACATCCGCTAACGGGGCTAGTTGGACCTCAAGGACGCTGCCGGCATCAGCGAATTGGCGTGAGATAGCGTGGAACGGCTCAGTGTTCTGTGCCATAGCGTACGGCAGTGCCAATGCCGCCACATCGCCCGACGGCATAACATGGACACTTAGAACGCTTCCGTCATCGACTAACTGGGTCGACATTGCATGGAACGGCTCGGTGTTCTGTGCGATATCGGAGACCGGCACGACCGCAGCCACGTCTCCAGACGGCATCACTTGGACGCCGCGAACGCTGGCAGTAAGCGGATGCAATTCTATAGCCTGGAACGGGTCGGTGTTCTGCGCTGTAGCAGGCACCACGAACGCCAATACGTCTCCGGACGGCATCACCTGGACAGCGCGTTCCATGCCATCATCTGGCACCTGGCAAGGCGCGATAGGGACCATGCCCTACCTTATAGGTGCAGCGCTAGGGTCGGTAGGAGTATCTGCAACTTCACCCACACTAGATACCGGGTCGAATGGTGTCGATGTATCGTCGGCGGCGCCAATACTGGGCATCACACATCTCCCAACTACCGAGGTAGAGTGCGCGGCTCCGGCACCCATCTTGTATGCCGAATCACTTGTTGGGGCTGACGTGACGGTAGATATCGCCGCCCCAGCCACCCAAGTTGAGATCGGGTGGGCGAGCATAGACTTGGCGGCACCAGCACCAACGTTTGACACTACGCTCCTAGTAGGGGGGGTCGTCACAGTCACCGCAGTCGCGGCGACACCGCTCCTGTCGACCGACGCCATCAACCCCGCCATCATCACGGCGGACATGGCGGCGCTGCCGCCGCAGTTGAGCGCCGCCATAGCAGCTGGCAACGTAATCGAGGCGGCGCTGCTTGCCCGCGCCCCGACGCTGCAAGCCCAGGCGCTGACTGGCGCGGTTGGGGCGCTGATCCTCGGCGCCGCCACACCTATCATGGCGGCAGCCGGATATCCGGCGTACATAGTCATGGCATCCGTCGTCGCGTCGCCGCCGTACCTCAGCGCGACAGTAGTGGCGGCGCTATCGGCGAACTATCGCACGTGGGCGCTGAACACGCGCCGCGGTGCGCTCACGGAGTACAACGCCTTCGAGTTCAACAGTTATGCCGTGTTCAATGGCAAGGTTGTCGCCGCTGGCCCGGCGGGGCTTGTCGAGATCGGGCTACAGAGCGACGACGCCGGCGTGCCGATCAACAGCACAGTGACTACTGGGCAGGAGTCGTTCGGCTCGTCGGAGCACAAGCGTGTGCCGCGCGCGTACACCAGTTACAGCACGGACGGCGACATGAGGTTCTCCACGATCACAACCGAGGGCGGCACGCGAACCTACGCGCTCGACTGGAACCACCTGCATGGCATACAGCAGCGCCGCGTGCCGGTCGGCAAGGGGCCGAAATCACGTTTCTGGCAGTTCTCGGTGACCAACGTGGGTGGCGCCGACTTCTCGCTGAACGACGTGCTCGTGATGCCGACCAAGCTCCGCCGCCGGGTGATGTAGCAGGCGGCATGGGAAACGTACGGCTACGACTGATCTGCGCGAAAGAGGACGCCGACGAGGCTGCGCAGGCGCACGCGCTCACCAAGAATATACGAATCGGCGAGCGCAAGGCGTTGCTGATCAACGATAAAGTATGCATCATCACTAGGAGCGCCGCGGAGAAGAGGGTCATCGTGGTTTCGGGCGGGTTCGACTTCACGTTCAATCCAGTAGCGTCCGCGTTACCTCCTGATCCAGACGATGTACGGGAGAACTACAGGAACGGAGTAAGCGGGGTCAGAGTTACTGAGTCCACCGCTGACGAACACCCGCTGCTGTCTGTAGGCGATCGGCTGCCAGGCAGATTGGTCATGCACGCGACGATAAACAAGGACACCGATGTGGTCGCATACACACCCCAGTTGGGCGTATGCGGGACGAGTACGTGGTACGGCGATTCGCCGAACGTGATAAGTTGGCACGGCATAGGAAGTATGGATGCGTGCGGAAACGACTACAGGGAGTTCTCGACCTCGGCGGCCGGCACGTTCTACACACAATTGGCATACGAGCGCACGTACTACCCGCGGCGGTCAGAAGCATATACTGCCCCGATAGCGCGTTTCATTTGTTTGGAGATCGGTACTTCACTGTCACCGAGCCAGAATTAGGGTATGGCAGTCACTGCGCCGTCTACCGTAATGGCAAGCGCGTGGCGGTGGTGCCGTGGCCCGTGACAGCCGCATGCGAGGTCATGGTCGACGACAAGCCGCGCCTGCGCGTGCTGTGCGTGCGGTGGTTCGTTGACCCCATACAGACGAATCTAGTGCAGGGTAATCCAGACCTGTTCTTCGAGGCATACAGCTTCACCGGGTTCTATCTGTATGACGAGCGCGAGGATGGAACGTTCGACGTAAAGATTATCGAAGTGCCATACATCAACCCGAGCACGCTGTCTAACGAGTCGATTCTCGCCCAAGCCCCACATTTCAGTGCTGACGGCTCGGTGTGCGCCGGCATTCTGGAAACCGGGCTGGGGGCTGCGACCAGCAAGTATTATTGGCAGGACTTCGGCAGCAAGAACGTGCATGCGGCGGTAGCCTATGTGTTCAGCATCGACTGCGCGACGGCAGTATGTACTCTGGCGCAACCGGCATGCGTAGCCAAGATCCAGCGTGACGCCGCCGCGGCTGTGGATTCTAGGTACGAGCACGTCGAAACGAAGCAGACGCTGTGCGTGTACCCTACCGCCGGCGGGCAGTTCACGACGATGATCCGCACCGACAGCAAAACAGTTACCAAGAGTCACGCGGACTCGGAGGCCACGCAATATGCGAATGACGAATACGTATGGCGCGGCGGTACTGAAGCCATAGCGAGGGCGGCTAATATTCAGACAGTAATAGATATTACAGCCGCATGTCTACCACTATTGCAGGCGTGGTACTTGGCTGAGAATGGGGCTCCGGTTACTAGCAATCAGTACGTGTCATTCCAAAGCTACGGGAATAGTTATCTCGACCCTGACCTAGATCATACATATAGCGAGTACACCTACCCGGGGTCTTCAGGTGTACAGGCGCCTCTGTGGTCTGTCGGACTACTGAACGGGGATCTGTATTCGCCCGCAGCGTACACATCTGCATACTTGGCCGATCTTTTGGAGCGCTATCAGGTTGTTTATGGGAACATTACTCCCGATCAAGATGGGGTTATATTCAATGTTAATGGGCAAGCAACCTATAGAACGCAGACAACGGTGCGCACTCAGGATATAGGCATTGATGGTGCATCGATAGTAAGCGGGGCGGAAACCAGCGTTGACGTAACCGCCGGTCGGGATGTCGGTTTTGCAGGGCCTGGGCTGGTGTTCAGGTATATCAATCAGGAATTCTTTTTCGACGGTAAGAAGTGGCCGAAATGTGTACTTTCAGTGGATCGTACTCTCGGGTGGAGTAGAGCCTACCCGGCTTCAAATACCACGGCGGCGCCGATGGACAAAGTTAGGGTGGCGGCGGCGGATATGCGGAAGGGGCGGCAGTAATAAAGAACAACACGCAGAACACCTACCTGTTCCACGGGGTCAGGAACACGCAGATATGAGCTACGCAGTCGATATCGAGGAGTATTGGATGCTGGACTTCCAGCAACTGCCGGGGTGCCGACTGAACGCGAGCACGCTGCGTTTCTTCGCCAGGCACGCCGACATGCCGTGGTACTTCATCGGCAGGCCGACGACAGTGAACCGGCTGGTGCTCACGCGCACTGAAGTAGACCTGCCAGACGTCACGGATGGCGTGCCGGCGCCTAACAAGGCTGACACCGCCATGGCCTTTGTGACTCGAAAACTATGATACTATGTAGCATAGGCCATAGGAGTCTTACTACATGAATCGGGGTGCATGATGGCATTTGCTGAGGATCTTGCCGCCCAGCAGGCGGTTGTTGCGGACTTCACTGAGCAGGCGCAAAGCTATCTGGATTCCCTTCTGGAAGCCACGGAAGTTAGCTTCTCGAATGGGTTCAATATTGACTCCATTCTCCCAGATGCGTACAACTACGCCACTGTCCCCCACATCAATGACTCTACAGCAGGTAGGATTCAATCCGAACATCGCGATCGTGTCAGCTGCGGTGCCCACGCCCCCGACGTTGTCGTTCTCGACCGTCGCTGATGTCGCCGTGCCTGATCTGACAGCGGTTCCGCCGACGCTGAACTTCCCCGCTGTCCCTAGTTCTAACCTCCCGAATTCCCCGAATGCCGCGCCGAGTTTCACGTCGCCGACGATACCTACTGCGCCGCTGCTCAATCTCCCCCGCAGTGCCGACGTTTGCCGCGCTGGCACTGCCTGATCCGCCGTCTATAGCGCTGCCGTCGTTCAGCGCGATCCCCCCGCTGGATGACTTGGTCGCCCCGACCGCGCAGTTCCAGTTCGCGGAGGCCGCCTACGATTCCATCCTGCTCGACCCCCTGAAAGCCATCCTCCTCGACAACCTGGTCAATGGCGGCTACGGCATCGAGACTGCCGACGAGATCGCGCTGTTCAATCGCGCCCGCGACCGCGAGGTCGAGGCGATGATGTCGAGGATCAGCGACGCCGGCCGCGCTATGGCCGCGCGCGGCTTCCCGCTGCCGCCCGGAGAGCTGAGCGTCTACGTCGACCGCGCGTATCAGGAGATGCAGGATAATGTGTCGTCGGTGTCGCGAGACATCACGCTGGAACGCTCGAAGCTGTTCGTCGAGAACCGCCAGTTCACGATCCGCGAAGTCAAGGAAGTCGAGCAGATGCTCATCAACTTCCACAACGCCGTGCAGGAGCGCGCCCTGAATGTGGCCCGGCTGACAATAGAGTTCTCCGTTGCCATATTCAAGGCTCTCGTGGAGCGGTACAGTGCTCGCGTGAACGCCTACCGCGTGGAAGCCGAAGTGTTTGCCGACAAGATCCGCGGCGAACTGGCCAAAGCTGAGATATACCGTGCGCAGGTAGAGGCGGTGAACGTCGGCGCGCAACTCCAGCGTAACCAGGTCGAGACGTATCTGGCGCAATTGAAGGGCGTGGAGACGACAGTCGGCATCTTCCGTGTGCAGATGGAGGCCGCGAAGGTGCAGGCGGAGATCGAACGCATCAAACTGGAAGCCTATCGATCGCAGGTCGACACCTACACGGCGCAGGTGCAGGCCAAGGTCGCCGAGTTTGGCATGTACCGGTCGCAGATAGAGGGCGAGACGGCGAAGGTACAGGCATTTGAAGCCCAGGTGCGGGCGTTCGTCGGCCAGGTCGGCGCCGCCGAGATCAAGTCCAAGGTACAGCTCGGCAAACTCCAGCAGGAGACAGAGCAAGCGCGCCTGAAACTGGCGGCGTATCAAGGGCAGTTGGAGCAGTACAAAGTCGATATAGACCGCCAGATCCAGTCCGGTCGGCTACAGATCGAGTATTTCAATGGGATAGTTGGCGCCACCAAGGTGTACAATGAAGGAATTCTCGGGCGCAGCGCGTTGCAGCAGGAAGTGCTGAAGTCGACAACCCAGCAGAATATCCAGATCAGTGAGATGACGATTGCCGACGCCCGCGCAAAACTGGAAGCTGCTGTGGCGGCGCTCAAATTCAGGACGGAAGGCGCGCACTACGCCAGTGAGAAGTTTTATGCAATCCTAACCCAGTTGATGGGGTCGATAGGCACGCTCTCGGTTGCGATGCAGTCAACGTAAAAGGAACGATCATGGCTACAGGATATGGCGCGACCGCGGGATACGATTACCGCGACTACTATGGCAATTCCCCCGAAGTTCCGCCGGAGCAGAGGGTCACGTTGAAGAACATATTCGGCGCGCTAGGCGGGAACACGGCGCCGGTCAGCTCGCAGTCTACGGACGCCGGGGATAAGATGCGCGCGCTTCTTGGGTTGGCCCCGCTTACTGCCCCGACTGCGGCGCAAGCCGACGTGCGCAAATTGGATAACGCGATCGATGCGAGCAGCCCAGAGATGGTGAACTTCGGGGCTGTACGCGCCTACTGCTCCGGCCGCCGCGATAGCAGGTAACTCGGCCCCGTACGGGATGACACCAGTAGATACGGGCGTCACAACCGCAGGGCCGAACGGCCCCGTGACTCGCTTCACAGGCGCTGCGGCCTGATGCAGAGCGGGCGAAAGGATATCGCGGCCAGCCTGGCTCCGAGGACGAACGCCCCGGCCGCCGCCTCGCGGTTTCAAGCTGCCCCCGGCAGCCTGGCGTCATTCTTCGGCGCCGCGATGAACATGAAACGGGATGCGGCTACAGCTTCGGCAGTGCAGGCGCTGGGGATGAAATTGCCGGAGATCATGAAGATGGGCGCCGAGACGGCGAAATTGACGGAACTTAACCGGATCGCTGCTGCGGAACCCGATCTCGAAAAGCGCCGGCTGATCCTGTCGGGTCTACAAGCCTCAGCAGACCGCATTAAAATACCGCTGGCGAATCAGCCTACCATTGGTGCCGACAAGAACATGGTCATAGTCGAGGACGGGGGTGCCCAGATCTGTTCCGATCAGACAGCAGGGGGCCTTCAGTAAGGGGTCTGATGGGAGAATATACCTGATGGGTACGGACGGCAAGCCGCTGCGTGAGGCGACTGAAGACGAGCGCACGAGGATGGCAAAGAGTTTGGCAGAGCAGGGCGGCACGCGGGGCTAGGTGCTGAGTACATGGCTGCCCCGATTACATACACCCCGGTTGGCGACCTTCTAATCGACCAACTGGTCGAGCCGCCACCGCAGCCCGGCCCGTTCAGGCGCGGCCTGAAGACGGGCGTCGCCGACCTCAAGTCGATCGGCGGCGGCGTTCTCCAGTACGCCGGTCGCGGGCTCGGCGCCAAGCCGCTGGAAGACTACGGCGCCGGCGTCGTGGAGAGCGCCGCCGCCGAGGCCGCGCCGTACCGCATGCAGGTCGAGGATGTCGGCACCGCGTTCGATCAGGGAGTCGGGCCGGGGCTCGGCGCGGCGGCTGATCTGGTCAAGTACACGGTCGGCAACCAACTGCCGATGTTGGCTACAACCGTCGCGGGTGGCGTAGGCGGCAGGCTGGCGGCTGGCGCGCTGGGGGCCACGCGGGCGGCTGCGGGCGTCAGCGCCGCAGAGAAGGCTGCCGCCGTAGCCAAGACTGCCGCCGGCGTAGCGACGCCGGGAGAGGCGGCCATAGCGTCGGCTGTGAAGGCGGCCGACCTCGGCACCGGGCTCGGTCTCGGCGCCTCGGCTGTCGGCATGGAACTCGGGCAGATCGCTCCCGAAGGACTGAAGCCCGAGAATAACGCCTCGATGCTCCAGATGGCTACGGGCGCGCTCGCCGCCGGCGCCCTCGACACCATGGTTCCCGTGTACCTCGCCCGCCAGATGGGGCTGATGGGTGCCGCCCAGCGCGCGCTGACCCCGCGTGCCGCCGGCATCGGTGCCGTTGCCAAGGATGTAGGCGTCGGCGCCGCCAGGGCCGGCGCGTTCGAGGCCGGGCAGGAGACCGCGCAGTCGGCGATCGAACGCGCGTCAGCTAACCAGCCGCTGTCCGGGCCGGAAGCCAGCAGCGATTACCTGAACTCCGGCGTGATGGGCGCCATCATGGGCGTCCTGACCGGCGGCATCGCAGGCGGCGTAAACAGCATGCAGCGTCCGGTAGCCGGAGCGGAGCCCGTCGTGGCGCCACCCACGGAGCCGGCGGCACCCGCCGCCACAGAACCGGCACCGGCGCCCCCCACCCCCGAAGCCATGCACGCCGACCTCGTGGCGCAGCACGCCGCCGCGACGGAACAACTGACGTCGCTGGGGCAGGCCGTAACGCAGGCCCAGCAACAGCACGACGCGCTGGTGGCTGCCCGCGCCGAGTTGGACAACGAGTCCAAGTTGGAGCCCGGCCAGCGGCGCACCAAGAGCGAACTCACGGTAGCCAAGAAGGCGGCGACGGCGCAGATCAAGGCCGCGCGAGCACAGATCGAGGAACTCGGCGGCCAGGTGTTCGCTGCCAGGAACATGGTGGACGCGCTGACTCCACAGATAGAGACTGCACGACAAGCCTAACCCAGGGCGCAAGGAGATACCAATGGCCTGCAAATCGAAGGGCAAGCGCCCGCCCAAGAAGTAACACCACTGACCTTCCCCACCATCGACTATCCCGGCGCCCCGACGCCGTACGAGCGCACGGGCACGGTGCCCGACCTGGTACAGCCGGAGATCGCCGCTCGCGCCGCGCCGCTGGGCTCCGACACCATCGCCGACCCGAACCTGCCGGCGCCGGCTGAGGCCGAGCAGGTCGACCGCGCCGTGAAGGGCGTCCACGCGCTGTTCCGTGAGCAGGGCATGCCGCTCACCACGACTGAGGAGAGCCTCGCCACGCCGCCGCTGACTCGCCGCGAAGTAGCGCTTGCCAGAGTCGAGCAGCGCGCGCCGCGAGAGGCCGTCAAGAACGAGGCCGCCGCACAGATGGCAGCCGTCGAAGAGAACGCCATGGCGGTGATCGAGCCGCTGGCCGCGACGATGGCGGCAACCAAGACGAAGACCCCCAAGGGGCAGGCCAAGGTCGCCGCCAAGTTCGCCAAGGCGATGCGCGGCGTCGTTCAAGAGGCAGCGAAGCAGGGGTCAATCGAGGCGGCGCAGCAGTACGTCACCAAGAACCTGCCGGCCGCGTTGAAGGGCCTCGGCGTGACCGCCGACGCCGTCGACATGGCCAAGGCCGTGAACGCCGGCGTCGGGCTGGCGCGGACTCAGTTCTCGAAGGGGGCGACAGAGGACTATGCCGCTAACTTAGCGTTCTATCTTCAGGAGAAAACTGGATCTGTCTTGGGCAAGTGGCGAGGCAAGATGAGCGCGTCTGAGCAACGGAAGTTGTTCGGGCGGTTCATTGGTAAGGGCGATATCATCATAGACGGACAGATGGAAACGGTAGCGAATAGGGTTCGCGTCGCGTTTGGTCAGGACTATGACGACAGGAATGTAACGAGCTGGCGGGATCTCAACCTCCCCACACAAGCACCTTCCGAATCCCGCGCCGCCCTAACCCAAGACGAGTTCGAGGCCCTATCCCCAGCAGCCAAGACGGCGGCGCTGGACGCCTACACGCAGGCCATGCGCGCCAAGGGCACGGCGCTGCTCGCCCGGCTGCTCGGTCTCATCGGCGACCGGCCTGAACTTACGGTGTCGACCTTTGCCGCCGCGCCGGGTGGTCACATCGGCTCCTACACGCGCGTCGGCCCGCTCAAGGCAGTCATCAGCATGGCGACCAACGCCAAGGAGGGGCTGAGCGTAGCCGACCACGAGGGTTACCACTTCGCCGAGGACTGGCTGCTGACTGGCGGCGAGAAGAAGGTTGTCGCCAACGCGCTGCGCGACGGCAAGCCGCTGTTCGAGCAACTGAAGCAGAGGCTCCAGCAGTACGACCGCGAGAACGGCACCCGGCTGACCGACGAAGTCACTGGCGTCCCGGCCGAGGCGCGGGCCTACGCCTTCGAGTTCTGGCGGCGCGGTGAGTTCAAGGCTGACGGCGCGCTCGCCCGCGCCTGGCAGAAGATCAAGCAGTTCTTCGAGCGCGTCGCCAACGCCGTCAACGGGCTCGGGTTCCAGTCGATCGAAGACGTGTTCGCGGCGCTGGCTAGCGGCCAGATGGCGGAACGCGAGATGGTGGCGCCAGAGGGTCGGGCGGCGTACGAGTCGCGGGCGGCTGACTACCTCCAGAGCCCGGAGTTTCGCCGGTGGTTCGGCGACAGCAAAGTGGTGGATGCCGAGGGTAAGCCGTTGGTGGTGTATCACTCCGGCATGTTCGACGAGGCCGACGACGGAGTCCCGCGTATCAACGGAGAGGGGTTCCACTTCGGCACGAAGGCGGCCGCAGAGATGCGGGACAGCGGCAAGCGAGTTGACGATTTCATAAAGGCTGCGGTCATCGAGAAGGGGGAAGACATGCAAGGGAACCCCGCATGGTTTTGGAGTAGTGGGGGCCTAGATTCATTCGACCTGATAAACGAGGACGGATACTCGACCGAAGCCGAAGCCGAGCAGCACATGAAACTCATGGCTACGCAGTATGCAGAAGATGCGGATTCGGAGCCTATGCCTGTGACACAGGCGTATCTATCGCTCCAGAACCCGAAGCGTGTGAAAGACCAAGGCGAGGATTGGACTGCGGCCGTAGCGAAGGCCAAGGCGCAGGGGTACGACGGCATCGTGTATCGCAACGAGTTCGAGGACAAAGGCAAGGACAGTTACATCGTGTTCAGCCCGACCCAGATCAAGTCGGTGAACAACGTCGGCACCTTCGACCCCAACAATCCTGACATCAGGTTCTCGGCAGCCGGTGTTGCGCCTTCACTCAGCCGGCGTGAGTACAGCGTCGCTACCAAGCCAGATAGCATTAAGAAACTGATCGATGATTTCAAGGGCGGTGAATTGTTTGCTAAGACGCCGCTGAGTATTGTGCAGGCTTCGATGCTGCCCATGCTCAAGCACGATCAAATTAGCGTGGTGGTTGTTAAGGCGCTTCCCATCAATGTGGTGAACATCCTTACCGACCATAAACTCACGCCCGAGCAGGTCGTAAGCGATCCGCGCATGGTCAGTGAGGCGCTCCCCGCTGATCTCCGTGCGTCTGTAGCGAGCGGGTTCGGCAACGCGCTTATGGAGATTAGAACACAGCTTGGAACAGCACTTGATGCGGTACTGTCGACCGGGCGAGACAACGAAATTCTTCCCGCATTGCGCGCACGTGATCTCAGCGCCCAAGAAGTTGTGCGCCTTCTTCCCCCGCTTCGCGACGCTGATCTTGGCGCGGATATCGGCGGAGTTAGTCGCGCATCTCCGGCTACAAAATCGGCCATGCCCGCGGGCGATGTAACAGGGGTAAGTAATGAATTCAGTATCGCAGACCTCGCACTTGCGTTGGATAGACATAAGGCGCTCCGAGAGGGTTATCCAACCAACTATAACAAAAATGATGCAGGTACGCAAGCCTTGTTCTCCCGCGCCGCCGTCGAGATGCGCAACCGCATGGCTGGCGGCGAGCTGGAGGCCGTGCAGATCGGCGAGCAGTACGCGCGACTGGTGGAGAACGCGAAGGCCCCCAGCGACCTGCTGACGCGCCTGCTCGGCGTCGCCAAAGATGACATCGTCGGCGGCATCGGCAGGTGGTGGACGAACAACGTGTCGACGCCGAACTTTATCTCGGCGTCGTCGCGGGGCTTCAAGAACGTCTACCAGGCGTTCAACACGTACAGTCGCTACCGCAAGATACTCGGCGAGCAACTGGTGCGCGAACGCGTCCCCGACTGGTACCGGGCGTCCGATGCCGACCGCAAGGCAGCATTCGATGTCATGCTGACGCGCACGCTGGAGAAGTATTCGACGTCGTCGCAGGAACTCGCCGACCTGCTCAACACGCTGACGCCGGCGCAGCGCAAGCTGTACGACCAGGCTACCGGCATGATCGCCGCCGTGCTGCGGCGCCAGTTCGACAGCCAGAAGGAAACACGTAGGCGCCAACTAGGTGCCGAAGCCTACGAGAAGTGGCTGGCCAGCCGACAGGAGCAGATGACGGCGCTACTCGACCAGGGCTACGTGCCGCTGCGCCGGTACGGCGACTACAGCGTCGAGGTCTACATGGAGGCGCCGGACGGCAAGCGGGTCAAGGCTGGCCTGGGGTTCTTCAACTCGCCGAGTCAGGCGAAGACGGCGGCCCTCGCCTACGCCAAGGAGATCGAACGCTCGGGCGTCGCGCTGAAGGTCGAGATGGGCAGGCGCAGCAGAACGAACGCGATACCGGCGTCTCGCTTGAGCAGTTCCTGGGCACGCTGCGCAGGCAGGGCATCGACATCTCGCAGGCCGAACGCGAGCGCCTGGTCGTCGCCATGACGAACGCCGACTCGCTGGTGAGCACGCAGATGATGCGCCGCGAGGGCCTGGCCGGGTTCTCCCGCGACAGCATGCGCGTGCTCCACGAGTTCGGCGTCAACACGACGAGTGAGATCGCCTACGCGCGCTTCGCGCCGGTGCTCGACGCCGCCCTTGACGGTGCCGAAGTAGCCGCCGACATCGACGCCGTGACCAGCGAGCCCGTCATCACTGTCGGCGAGTCGTTTGGCAGGCGTGAGGACGGCGTGCCGCACAACCTGTGGGAGCAGGACGGCCCCATGTCGGGGTTCTACCGCGACCGCGCCAACGCCATGGCGGATACCACACTGGTACCGGACAGGCAGAGCGAGTGGGCTACCAAGATGCGCACGGCCGGCGTCATGTACTTCATCGGCGGCTCCATCTCCGGCGCCGCCGTGAACACGCTGTCGATCCCCATGGTGCTGACGCCCTACCTGCCGACGCACACCGACTACCTGAACGCCACCATGACGTCGCTGAAGACGAGGAAGGACTCGTGGCAGCACTACAACGTCTTGCGCGACATGGACAAGATGAAGAACCCCCGACCCAGAGACGGCGGCCCGGCTGGACGCCGCCGGCATCGGCAAGGAGATGCGCGCCGCCATCGTCGCGGCGGCAGATCATATTTCGACACCGAGATCCCACATGATGCTCGGCATCTCGCAGGGCTCCTGTACTCCCAGAGTCGCAACGTCCAGCGCGCCGCCGAAGTCTGGATGACGCCGTTCCGAGTCGCCGAGCAGACCAACCGACTGGCGTCGTTCATGGCGGCCTACAGGATCGCCACGACGGGCGGCGGCGTCAGGCAGGCGGACGGCACCTTCAAGAAACTCTCGGGGCAGGAACTGTTCCGCTTCGCCAACGAGACGGTGGATCAGACGCAAAATAATTACAACGTCAATAATCGCCCCGGCATAATGAACAACCCGCTCAGCGCCCTGATGTTCCAGTTCAAGTCGTTCCCGCTGTTCATCATCGAAGCCGCGGCGCTGATGTATAAGGTGAGCCGAAGAGCGCCATGTACATGCTGCTCGGGCTGACGGCGATGGCCGGCGTGCAGGGCCTGCCGTTCGCCGAGGAGATCCTGAACCTTGTCGACGTGATCTCGCAGCAACTTTTCAACTCGCCATTCAACAGCCGCCGCGCCGTGCCGCAACGCCATCAAGTCGGCATCTGACGCCATCGGCGCCGCCGACCTGTCCGACGCCGTCATGCGGGGCCTCGTGAACGAGGTCACCGGCGTCGGCGTGGCGACGCGCGTGTCGTCGGGCTTCATCCCCGGCACGCGCATCGGCGCCGCCGACGCCGACAAGGGCCGCGTGCTCGCCGAGATCGCCGGTGCCCCGTTCTCGATGCTGCACGACGCGCTGAGCAACGCCGGCCCGCTCGTCAGCGCGGCGGCGGGCGGCGACTGGCGGCGGGCGGCGGACGCCCTGCGCGCCGGCGGCCCGATCGCCGCCCGTAACCTGGTCAGGCGCCGAGCAGCTTAGTTCCGGATACGCATCTAACTCCAAGGGACGGAAAGTAGTT
>JADJVV010000004.1 GCA_016710435.1 Hyphomicrobiales bacterium
TGTCCTGATGATGGCACCCGCCGCCGCCGGCCAGCCGCCCGCTGCCGATGATGTGCCTGGAGATCGTCGTCGTCGACGCCAACCCGGCGCTGTCGCACCACGTTCTTCGAGGGCGAGTACGTCGAAGGCGAGGCACCTGGAACCGACGTGCCGGTCCGCCAACGGCGTGACGCCGGACGCCGACGTCGTAGCCAAACAGAATCCGTCTGCGCCACCTGCCGCGGTATGCCTGGGGCTCGAAGATAAATAAGCTGACCAGCAAGCCGGTGCGCGCGTGCGGCGACAGCAAGCAGCTCGCCGTGCTGCCAGCGAACGACCTCAACTTCAAGATGCTCGGTCTGGCGGTCAGGGCGGGCAGCCTCAGAAGCTGGGGATCCTACGTGTCGGCGCTGTCCGGTCGCGGCTGCGGCATCGCCACGCTGGTCACCAACGTCACGCATTCGACCAGACCGCCAACGGCGTCCTCCAGTTCAGCTTCAACCGGTTCCTCACGGAAGCCGAGTTTATCCGCGTCAACAGGCGCAAGACGGGCGACGACGTCAGGCTCATCACGGCGCAGTCTCGCGGCGCCGCCGTGCCGGCACTGGCGGCGCCCGCGAACCCAGCTTTGCCAGCGCCGGATGTCGCCGCGCCCGCCTACGTCGCCCCCTGCGGCGGCGACTGTAGCCAGACTGGCGGGTTTGGGGCAAGCCAGATTACAGACCCCGCCTACTTGGCAGCCCAAGCCGCTGAGAACGCCCGTGCTCATGCCTGGCTGCCGCTGCTGCCCACCCCGCCGGTCCGACCGCCGGCGCCGTTCGCCGGCCTTGAGCCCTGCCCGTACAGGCGGCGGTGACGGCTGTCGGCGGCCTGGAGACCCACGCCGGCCTGCGCACCTGCACCCAGGCGCTGACCGGCATCGACTTCATGGAACTGATCCGGGCCTCAGCCCCCGGCGGTACAAATCACGGCCCCCTCTCCCGTGACCCCGCCGGCGGCTGCGGCCCCCTCTACCGAAAGCCTGCCAAGCGGACGCGCCGCACGCGCGCCGAGATGGAAGCCGCGAAGGCGGCTGAGGGCTGCTGCGGCGCCGGCGTCGACGGTATGCCATAACACCGCCCGGTATTGGAGACCATGTTGCCGCCGCGCCGGACCTCCAGCCATATCCCCGCCGAGATCCGCGCGACGATCGACGTCGTGGGTGCCACATCAGCGGCTGGTCAGGCGCTCATCGCTGCCTACCCGCCCCCGTTCAAGCCTCAGCCCCGGCGGCACAAGTCACGGCCCCTCTCCCGTGACCCCGCCGGCGGCTACTGACCCCCTCAACCGGCTTCGGTGCCGCGCCGCAGCCAGCGGCTCAGAACTGCACCCAGCGCGCAGGTCGTGGCAGCCGGAGCCAGCCTGGCCGAAGCTCCGCGCAAGCTCGGTCTCGCCGCGGCGCCGTGATGGACTTCGCCCGCGTGCTGCGCGACTCCGGTCTCCGAAGAGATCGAACTCGCGCAGATGTACGGCGTCAGCCGACAGACCGTCCACGTGGTCCCTGGCGGATTACGCGGGTCGGCAGCCTGCTGGCCCGACAGGCTGAGGCGATAACCAAGGCGCTCGTCGTCGCCGTCGAGCGGCAGCTACTGCACCGTTCAAGGCGATGGACGAAGGGCGTCAGGCGCGAGCGAGTGGCCATGATGGCTGCCCGGCTGCAGGAGACTTAGCCCGCCCCATTCAGCAGTAGGAGGCGCGGTAACCGGAGGGGTAGGGTGCGATGCTCTCAGCGTGTGTAGCGGCATCGAGGCCGCGACGGCAGCATGATCACCGCTTGGGTTCGAGGCAGTCGCGTTCTCCGGGAACAGACAAGTTCCCGGCGGCGGTGCTCGCCCATCATTACCCGACGGTGCAGAACCTCGGCGACATGACTCTCGCGTCCTCCAATGGAGCCTATGAACCCAACATCCTCGTCGGCGGCACCCCCTGCCAGAGCTTCAGCGTTGCCGGACTCCGAAAGGACTGGCTGATCCTCGTGGCGACCTCATGCTCACCTATCTCGCTATTGCCGACAGATACCAGCCTGAATGGCTTGTCTGGGAAAACGTCCCCGGCGTGCTGTCCAGCCCGGATCAGGACGGGATTTTGGTCACCTTCCTCGGGGCGCTGGGCCAACTCGAGTATGGGTGGGCCTGCCGAGTCCTGGACGCACAGTTCTTTGGAGTTCCTGAGCGACGCCGTCGCGTGTTGGTTGTCGGACATTTTGGAGACTGGCGCCGTGCCGCGGTTCTTCGAGCGCCACAGCTTGCAGAGGCATCCTGCGCCGCGCCGAAAAAGAGGAAGGCGTTGCCGCCGCAACTGGAACGCGCACTTTCGAGTGTGGTGGAATCGGAAGCTACTCCTCCTCCTCCTCAAGCCCCCTTCTCAAATCAGGGGCCGACTTAGGACACGGGTGCGAAGCACTGGTCGGATCATGGTGGGACGGCGGCCAGACTGCACAAACCCTGGATGCGGTGCTGCAAAAAGGCCAGACGATGCCAGAGAAGAACAGGTTCCCGGCCGTGCTGGTTCCTGATACTGCCCACGCGCTGCGCGGCGAGGGCTTTGATGCGAGCGAGGATGGCACGGGGCGGGGCACGCCATTGGTACCTATCGCCTTCGACTGCAAAGCCTCTGGACAGAATGGCTTCGGCGTGGGTGAGATCGCCTCGACGATGCGCAGCATGGGCCACAGCAACTCGCATCAGAACGGCGGCGGGCATCAGGCGGTGGCAGTTGCGCTACGGGGTAAGAGGCGGCGGCACTGCCGAACTGAGCGACGTGCCATCTGCACTGCGGGCATCAGGAGGAGGAGGCGACAAGGCGCATGTACTGAACCACATGCAAGTCCGCCGCCTCACGCACCCAGGAGTTACTACAAGGCTTTCCATCTATACGGGAACGCGTTACAGTAGAAGCATGCACAGACCCTCAAAACAACACTGTCACTGTGGCGCTGTCATGTCTCAGGTGGCCAAGCAATGCCTCGCCTGTCGACGCGCAACGGTATCCGCAGAGATGCAAACATTGTGGAAAACATTTCCAGCACGTACCGAGCAGACCGCGAACCGCTTGCAGCCCTGAGTGTGCGTACATCCTCCGCGGACTTGCTTCACGAAATACGCAGTCACGGAAAGTTGATGTGGTCTGCGAGCAGTGTGGCCCGAATCAAACAGGTATCCCCCGTCGCAAGCCGCCGGTATTGCAGCCGCGCTTGCACCACGCTGCGCCGATCTGGCGCTAGCAATCAGAACTGGAAAGGCGGAATCACTACAGAACATCAGGCTTTCTACGCAAGCACGAGATGGCGCAAAAATGCCACTCGATTTGGAAACGAGAACGCGGCATTTGCCAGCGGTGCAACGAACACTGCATCACTGGGGAAGTTCACCACATCCACACTTGGGTCGCTCGCCCCGATCTGCATCTCGCCAGTAACAGCCTCGCTCTGCTCTGTACTGGCTGCCATAAGTGGGTGCATTCAAACGAAACGCTTCCCCGAGCGTTTCTCGCTCCTGCTTGACCTAGAAACACCCTACACACTGATCCCCTTCACGCGCGGCAAGCCGGCCGCCGACGGGCCGCGCTACAAGGCGCTCGGTAACTCGATGGCTGTCCCGGTGATGGCATGGATAGGAGAGCGGATTCAACTCGTTGATTGGTTGCTGGGTGATGAGTCATGAACCAGACAAGACTTGGATCATTCATCGAGTCCTGGGTCAACGTAGTGATCGGGTTCGGCATCAACTTCGTCGCCAACCTGCTGATCCTGCCGGCATTCGGCTTCACGTCGCTGACCGTGGCGACGAACGTCTATCGCCGGCATCTACACCGCGGTCAGCGTCGTCAGATCCTATGCCATTCGCCGCTGGTTCAACGCCAGGCTGCACGCCGCCGCCATGAAACTCGCCGGGCGACTCCATGGACACGATTGAATTCCTGCGCCGCATCCTGCCGGTACAGGGCCTGCACGTCGCCGCCAGGCTGATCAACGGCAAATTCAAGAACCAGGTCTGCGACTCGATCGAGGAACTGGCGCAGCAAGTGCACGCCTACGACGCCGCCGGCGTGCACGCCTACCACGCCTGCGCCGCCTACCGCGAGCGCAGCGTCGACACCGTCAAGCCCGACGGCTCCGTCTGGCACCAGGTCCGCACGCACAAGAACGTCCGGGCGTTGCGTTCGTTCTTCATGGACCTCGATGTCGACGCCGGCAACCCAAAGAAGTTCGCGTCGCAGGAAGAAGCCTGCGAACAACTGTTGCTGTTCTGTGCGGCAACCCACCTGCCTATGCCAATGGTATTATCCAGCGGCGGCGGCGTCCACATATATTGGAGCCTCGAAAATCACATCCAACCTGAAGCCTGAAACAAACTGCGGAAAGCCTCAAAGCCCTCTGCGCGCACCACAAATTCCGCGCCGACCCAGCCTGTACCAGTGACCTTGCGCGTGTCCCTGCGGCCTGTCGGAACCCATAACCGTAAGGTTCCCACCGCACCGCGACCCGTTGAGCTTATTGCCGACGCTGTTCCTGTCGCTTTCGCGGTTTTCCAACGATGTGTCGCTGATGCGCTCGCTGCTGTCGGAGTCAAGCCTCCCGAAGGGCCGGGCAAGTCGAAGCCCGGACCGAAACGCTCAACCAAGCCTTCGCCGTCAAAAACTCCTTCCCGCCGTGCTCAGGGTACCAAGGTAGCTGATCGCTGCGCGCAAGTCCGTGTAGTACGTGATACCAGAGGGCGGGTAGCGGAGCCCCACTGGTATGCGGTGATCCAGATCCTGTGCAACTCGGTCGAGGGCGACGAACTCATCCACGAGTGGAGCGGAGGCCATGCCTCCTACTCCGTGGAGGAGACGAACCGCAAGATCGCTCAGATCCGTGGTCAGGCCATGGGTGCGACGCTCTGCACCACGTTCGAGAGTCGCAACCCCGGCGGGTGCGACGGCTGCGCGTTCCGCGGCAAGATCAGTTCGCCGGCGCAGTTAGGCACGCACGTCGTCAGCGCGCCGGCGCCGACTGTCCGCATGAACGGCGCCGACTCCATGCCTGTCATGGTGACGCTGCCGGCGCCGCCCGAGGGCTTCACGCGCGGCGAGCCCAAGACGCCCGGCAAGTTCGACGGCGGCATCTACGTGGAGCAGGACGGCGTCACGCATCTCATCTACGAGTTCGACTGCTTCCCCGTTGAACTCGCCTATGACGAACAGCTTGGCTACGAGACCATGCGGTGGCGGCACTGGCTGCCCAACGAAGGTTGGAAGGGTGTGTCATGAGGTCATCACTACTGGCCAAGCCGGCGGAATTCGAGGTATCGCTGCGCGACAACCACATCCAGCCGCTCATCAAGGGAAAATTCAATATGTACGGCGACGCCTATATCAGACGCCTGAAGAGTCAAACAAAGCTACGTCAATTGTTTAAGTGTCAGGGATGGAAGCGCGACGACACCGAGTTCGTGCTCGGCGACAAGCTCTACAAGCGCGGCGAGGTCGTGCAGGCTGGCTTCAGCCACGGCATGGAGGCGTTCCTGAAGCCCTTCCACTCGCGCGGCGACCTCGCCCGTGTGGCGCACGCTGACCGAGGTATTCGACACGCCGGGGTTCGAGCCCCACGCCTTCATGCTGCTGCTCGCCTTCGCGGCGCCGCTGCTGAAGCTCGCCAACTGGCAGGGCTGCACGGTCAACGCGCTCGGCGAGTCGGGCGTCGGCAAGAGCACCATGGCGGAGTTCATGTGCTCCGTCCCGGCAGCCCGAAGGGCTCGTGGGTGGGCCGCAACGACACCGACCTGGCCCGCATGCAGCGCCTGGGCGCCCACTACAACCTGCCGGTGTACATGGACGAGGCTACGACCATCAAGCCGGAGCCGCTGCGCGATCTCGTGTACTCGATACCCACCGGCAAGAACAGGTCGTCGATGCGCGCCGACTACACGCTGCGGCCCGGCGCCGAGTGGGTGACGCTGCTCGTCATGTCGACCAACAACTCGCTGCAATCCAAGCTGCTGCTGGAGAACCAGAACGCCGAGGCCGAGAGCCTGCGGCTGTTCGAGTTCCGGTTCCCGCGCGTGGACGCGTTCGGGCCAATCGCCGACATCATCCCCAACGTGCTGCGCGAGCACTACGGCGTCGCCGGGCCGGCGTACATCCAGCACTTGGTAGAGAACCGCGACCGGATCCGCGCCAGGCTAGCGGAGGTCGGCGCCGAAGAGAAGGAGGAGTTCGACATGGCCGGCAAGGAACGCTTCTGGACGTGGGTGACGTCGCTGGTGCTCTACGGCGGCGAGCTGGCGCGCGAGGCCGGCGTCATCGACTTCGATCCCGGCCGCATCCGGCCGTGGCTCATGCGGGAACTCAACCGCATGCGCGGCACCATGGACGACAATAAAGTCGGCCCCGTCTCCATCCTGGCCAACTTCCTGGACGAGCACGTCGGCGAGCGCCTGGTGGTGAACACCATGAACGCTGGCCTGGCGGCCGTTCAGGACAAGCCCTACCACGAGATCAGCCAGCGCTACGAGCCCGCCATCAAGACGTTGTGGATCAGCCGCAAGCGCATCAAGTTCTACCTCGACAAGAAGCACTTCGGCTTCGCCGACATCGAGCCGAACTGATCCGCAGCGGCGTCATCCTGCACCCGCGCGCCGGCAAGACGCTGGGCGCCGGCACCAACTACGCCAGCGGGCCGACGACGTGCTGGGTCGTCAACATGGAGCACGCCGAGATGTCGGGGGTGGTGGTATGAGCCAGCCGTGGAGCGAGCGCCTGATCGCCGGCGAGATAGCCAGGCAGACGCTGGCCAAGAAGTGCGTGGTCCTCGTCGACCGCTGCAACTGGACGGGCCACGAGTGCGACGTGTTGGGCGTGACGACACGCGACTGTCGGCGGCCGCCGTCATGGACATCGCCCGACTGGCTAACCTGCGCATGTGGGACGCCTACCGCGAAGCGGCGCAACTGCGCCACGAAGTCGCGGCTATGCGCGCGGAAACGCGGTAGAATAGACGAGTAGCCACCCCGCGTGGTGCTGCCCCCGGCCGGTGCCCCCTCCTCCACCGCGCCGGGGTTCTTTTTGGTACTACCGCGACCCCGAACACCGAATCGCAACAGTCGTGGTATCCGCGGCGGTACCGCTGGCGCTGATCCGCACCTTGTAGATACCACGGACGTCCATGAGCAGCCACGCCGTCGCGCCGGCACCCGTGCTGGCCAGCGTGCCCGACGCCGCGATGATGAGGCCGGCCGGCGTCGACGTGATGGCGCTGTAGAGTGTCTGGAACGCGCCGTCCGGGTGGAACTGCGCCGACACGATGAAGGTATCCAAGGCGTTCACGCCGACGTCGAAGTCCACGCCAATATTCTTGAGGCCGAGCGTTGGCACTTCGAGGAGGACGGTGTTGCCGGTAGCGGGGATGGTGCCAGACGCCGAAGCAAACAGTAGCGGGCCGACTTGGGCGCCGGCGGGGCGAGTGGATTGTGTCATGGCCATGGTGTTACTCCTTGCAGGATGGTGGGGTAGTGTAGCATCCGAAGCCGATCTCTTGGCTCATGCTGGGCCGGCGGGCCGTCACGTCGCGGTCGGGCTTCTTCGCCGGCACCCGGATCACGGGCGTGGCGAGCGCACATCTGCTGCCGCCGGCCCAGTCGCACTCCGGCGCGTCTCTGTCGTACCGCGACTTGTAGTTCGCCGTCTTCCCCAAGCAGTTTGAGGACGGTGTCCATTTCATTTCACTGCCTCGTAAGTAGCTGCGAACGGGTTCATGGTTCAATCCTACGTTGCGCCAGTCCGAACAGAAAGTACGCGGTCGGAGAGACTTCCGCTGCCGAACCGAGCAGCCCCGCTTCGATGCGACCTTCCCCACAGTCGATAACCCATGCAAGATTGTGCGCATCGTCGTACAGGCCCAGCTCAATGCTGTCGGCCAATGCGCGCAGTGACAAGGGGTATATCCCGAATGTCCTTGCTCGGGAACGAAACGACCGATAGCGTCATGGTCGTCCCCACACTTTCGGGATACTCCGCAGATGCGCCTCATGCGCCCACAAAAACATCTGCTGCAACTGCTTCCGCGCCTCATCAATACTCATCATCGCCCGCGTCGGATCGGTAGCCGCATTGTCGATTGCACTGTCCAGCATGTCGACGATCTTGTTACGATTCGCCTTCATGTCCCAATGATCCGCACTCACGATGTTTCTCCCATACATTGTTGGTGTTCCTGCTGCCGGCGGATAGTGAGTCCGCGCAACGGCTTGCCTTTGAACTTATCCCAAACGAGTATCTGCTGGCATGCGCCAATGTAGTCTCCGGCGTTTAGCTTGCGCACCAGTGTCGAACCACAGAACGCACCGGGGCCGATGTTGTACGCCAGATTTACGTAAGCGTCATACTCGTGCTGATGCAGCGGAACCCTGACGCAGTGTTTTAGCGCGCCTTCAAATTTTTGTACGTCATGCAAAGCGCGCTCCAGCGCCTTCGGCGGCGTAATCGTGTCACCAGGCTTGACACCATCGGTCGTGCCGAAGCCGATCGTCGGAACATCACCGGGCACCGGCACGTACGCCCGGTCCCGGTAGCCCTCGAAGATCGCAAGGCTCACCAGCGCAGTGGCAGATAACGACAGGGCGGCAGTAGCGCGTCGATCAATCATTGCCGGCCTTAAATTCTTCGTCTGTCGGACGGTCTGTGGCTCGACGTTCCAGATCAGGCTGGTCGAGGATGCGCGCCACAGTACCTATGCAAGCTGACAGTGCCGCAAGGATGGAAAACACACCCTGTGGTATTCGATTGGCGAAGATCGGCAGTGCCGCATCTATACCGGCGAACAAAGCGGCGACGAGCATCCAGCGGATAGACCACGCCTTCGTGATGATGCGCTTCCAGTTCTGTACCAGTGTCATCCTCGTATCCCCAATACCTCGGTGATCTTCTGATGCGCAGCCACTGGGTCGTGGATCAGCACCACCACGAATGCAGTGACGGCCCGGAACAGTCGCTTAAATATTGTCGCAATCATGGCGGTGCTTGACCAATGGGCACTGCGTACAAATAGCTTCCCTGCGTTCCTCTTTGCGCCGGTCGAAATCCCCGGACTTGACATATTCCTTGACAAGGTTGAAATGCTTTTGCCGAAAGTAAAAGTTGATCATCGCCGCCGTCACGCCGCCGCCGAAGGCTATGAACAGACCAATGAACATGCCCAGTTCTTGCGACGTGATGCCGAAGTACGCGGCGATCCCAAGTCCGCCCGCCGCGGCTGCCGTGGCGACCTTCTGCGTAACGGGTACTGCGATGGTTTCGTGGAGGTTCATTCACCTTCTCCTTGCCCATTCCTTGGCGGAATCGAGATTGATCGCGGCTTCACTGCCTTCTTCAACGAGTCCTGAAACCTCGTCATCGAGTCGTTGTAGCGCCGCGCCAAGCTCGGGCCGGTCGAAGCAGGCTCGGTCAGGACTGTCGGGAGTGGAGGCGGCGACGGGCACGTAGCTGCCACGGGTACGGGTGTTGCGCAGGCGCTGATTGTCAGCGCGCAGAGTATCGAGATCGCGTTTCGTGGCAGCATCGGTCTGCTCCTTGTTGAGTTTGTCCCTGGACTCCTGCGCCGCCGTCGCCTTCTGCGCCGCCACGCCTTGCGCCTTCACGGTCGCCACGAAGCCATCGAACTTGGATTGTACCGCATCCAGCCGCCAGCCCTGCGCCGTCCACGCGGCGGCGCCGCCGGCCACGCCGCCCGCCGCGGCGATCCACAGGATCAGCAGCGGGTTGCCGACGATCTTACCCAGTATCCAGTTCATGGGGCCTCCACGAATGTTTCACGGCGCCCGGTTTCTGCGAACACTTCGGAGAAACCGTGTTCGACGAACATCTCTTGCGGGCGTATCACGCCTCCCGACAGCGGCGGCGACAGCGCGCCCGCGTACCCGGTAGCCAGTATGCCAGATAGGTTCAAGGCGAACGATGGGGCTAGCGAGCCGTACTGCCCCGTGCTGGCAACGCCGGTGAGCGCGACGAACGTCCCAGTCGATGGGCTGAGCGTACCTACCGCGCCGGTAGCGGACACGCCCGAGACGGACAGGCCGAACCCCGAACGAGCACGCCTGCCGCGCCGGTAGCGGACACGCCGGCGACGGATAGACTGAAGCCCGGAACGAGTAGTCCGACAGCCGACGCGCCGGCGACGCCGGCAAGCGCGACAGTGGTTCCAGAGACTGGGGTCAGCGTGCCCGCAGCGCCTGTCGCCGCCGCGCCTGTAATGGACAAGCTGAACGCCGGCGCAAGTGAACCTGTGGCTCCAGTGCCGACGGCGCCGGTGAGCGCGACAGTGGTGCCGGTGACTGGAGTGAGAACGCCGACCGCCCCCGTGGCCGCCGCGCCGGCAAGGGCCGCGATGATGGATGGAACCAGTAGTCCGACCGCGCCAGTAGCTGCGGCACCGGTGAGTGCGACCGTCACCCCTACCGTTGGCGTGAGGGTACCTACCGCACCGGTTGCCGCCGCGCCGGACAGCGCTACAGACATCGACGGGGCCAGCGACCCTGTCGCGCCAGTAGCTGCGGCACCGGTGAGTGCGACCGTCACCCCTACCGTTGGCGTGAGGGTACCTACCGCGCCCGTGGCGGCTACGCCAGCAAGGGCGTTGGTGATGGTCGGAGCTAGCGCCCCCGCCGCTCCTGTGGCGGCTACGCCTGAGAGCGCGAGCGTCGCACCCCCCGTACTCGGCACCCAGATGTCTATCGGCGGCGATTCGAATATCTGCCACGGGTTATCGACCAGTGCCCAGGCTTCTGCCGCCGTAAGCGAGACATTGAGCCACTGCGCCAAGGCAATGCCTCCACCCCACGGATAACTATATCCGCTGCCATTGTATTGGCCGTATGCCAGGCGAGTAAGCGCAACAAGAGCACCGACGTTTGTCGAGGAGGACGCACTACTACGGCTCACATTTCCTGCGCCGTAAACCCTTACATCTGTCGCCGAGCCAAATACTGCCACAGCCGTAAACGGTTCGCCAAAGGAGAAAATCTGCGCGCTAGTAGCCGTTGCGCTTGTCGTGCCTCCTATATGCTGCGCTACTACGGAGCCATCGCTTTTGCCAAAAAATCGGACTGTTTTATCGCTCGCCGTGGCCAACATGGACGGGCAGCGAAAGTCGACCATTGCCCGGCATCGACCCCGGGAAAACAAAACTCAGCGGGTAGTTGGCAGAAACAGCCAGATTGCGTAGGTAGCCGTTCGTATCATCGGTGAGGGAGATTATCCGCCCTTGCCGTGATACCCTGGAAGAAACCCCAGAGCCCGCCGTAAGCGGTACGCCCGACGTATCCAACCGGCCAAAGCCGCCCGGCTGCAAGCCGTAGAGCGGGCGCAGTTCCTGCCTTACCCTAAGCGGGTCCTGCGGCTGCTCACCGCAGAGTTCAACCTACTCTGCGAAATACCCCGCCACCTACTGCCCTTGGACGTAGAACGGCACGATGTCGAAGCGGAAGTTTGAATCGGTCGCATTGACCGTCGCACCGCTGGCGTTGTAGGCAACGATGCTCGTGTACCGCTGCGTGAACTGGAACCTTCCAGAAGCGACGCACTTCTCGCTGGCCGCAGCGTTCTCGCTCACGACGTAGCCGATGAATCGCAGGTTGCGGCGCATGTCCACGTCGCCGAGTGCAGCATCACTTGCGCCGATGTCGCCATCTATTTGCGTGCTGTCTGCGTCAGGAGCCCCAGCCACATACAATTCCAGTCCGAGACCCTGCGTTGGCGTAGCCTGAAACTGCACTTCGCAAGACCACTCGTACCACATAGGTCGCGGCGCAGCACCCCAGTCGATCTGATCGGATACGCGGCCGTTGGCGTTGGTCACACCTTCCACCGAAAACGCCGATGCGGCTCCAGCCTCGCCATTGACGAGCTTCGAGGTTCCCTTGCGGATGTAGCTCTCGTTGGCCATGATCCAGCTATTCCACATTTCGCCAATGTCATTGACGTTGAGCTCGCCCTCGAATACCAGATTGCCTGGAATGCCAGTAGTTCCAGTGCCAGTTGCGAATACACGTTCCGCAACCGTTGCCAGTCGAGTAATGGTGGCTTTTACGCGGCTTGCTCCTGCCCAGCCAGCGTCTTGCGTCGCTCCACCAATGCCGGACGGAACATTCTGCAAAGCATCCGATAGGCCATTACGAAGGTTCGGCCTGCCCGTCCCGATGCTGTCACGCCCCTGAAGCAGGACTTGCAAGTTGATCTGCTTCGATTGGCACAGCAGCAGGCGATTGGTCTGGATTGCGCTGCCATCGGGCGTGTCTGCCGGCGTGAGGCGGTCCCACAGGATTGCATCGGCTACCTCGTCCGCCGGAACGGTGCTGCGCCACACGTAGAACGTGCTGGGCAGGTTCAGTAGGCGGGCCAATTCGGTGTCGTTTCGGCTTGCCCCTGCTGCTTGCACTGCCGGATCGACCGACGCGAGAACGGCGGCTTTGAGTGTTTGAAGTTGTGCTGGTGTCATGGTAGTGCTCCTTATGCGATCCGAAGCAACGCATTACTGGCGTCGTTGGTCGGCATGGTCAGCGTGAACGTGCCGGCCGTGATCGACTGCGACGAGAACGTGTGCACGCTGATCTGCTTGTCGCTCTGCGAGCTGTTATACAGCACGCAGGCATCGAACGCGCCCGACGACGTGAGCGCAGCCCACGTGAAGCTGGCGCTCGGCGTGAAGATGCCCGTCGTGCCGCTCGTGCTCGGCGCCGTGTCATCGTCACCGTGACGCCGCCCTGCGTGTAGTTGCCCGACGCCGCGAGTTCGCCGGTCGTGTTATACACGGTGTCCGCGACGCCACGCGACGCCGATGCCAGGGAACAGCGCCGCCTTGACGACGTCCGCCGTGGATACGGTGCGTGCGGGAACCCCGTGCCGGGGCCGAGGGCGTGGATACCTGTGAGAAGCTCCCTTGAACGACGTGCACATGCCGGCGCTGTTAGCCATTTGTCATACTCCTTTGAGTTAATTAGAACAGTGAAACGCTGGCGGCGCCAGCAACGGGTTTAAGAACGACGGCGGCGGAACGATGGACGAGTTCGCCGTCGTGCCAGTATTCAACCCACTCGGTCGTCTCGTTGGCGTCATCCAGCCCGCCGGTTCGCTTTTCGAGCAGGGACTCGTCCATGAGCCCCTTGGTCGTCGTGATCAATGCCATTTCAATCTCCTCAAGTTGTGGTTACTTCGGTATCTACGGTGACGGCGCCCGACATCACGAGGCTCACTACACCGGTAGCCGACACCAGCTCCAAGTCATACACGCCTTCCAGCCACGTGATGGCCGCCGTGTCGGCTGCCGAGATGGTAAGCGCAATAGTTTTGGCGGCGTTGTCGAGCGCGATGCGTGCGTTGGTCGTGTCGAGCCGGAGCAACTCGGTGCCACCGACGACATCCTTGATGGACATGCGCGCCGTGAAGCCGGTCAGGTCGACAGGCGTCTTGTACTGGAGATAGCCGCCGGACGTGTACGTCGAATAGTTCGTCGAGTTCACGTCGTTCAGCGCCACGGTGCTCGTGTCAGGCACTGTCGCGCGACGGTAGTCCGTGGATCTGGGCGGCGTGTTCTTGGCGTTGATCTGCCGCATGCCGCCGGCCGACACGACCGCCACGCGCCAGCCGTCGGGGACGCCGTGTGCCGAACTGGTGATGACAGCCGGCGCCGCCTTCGTGATCGCCGTGATGGCGGCTGGACGAACGGCAGCGTCGCCCAACGAACGATCAGCGAGAACGTCTTGCCTTGCTCTATCTTCAGGTCGTCGGTCATCGTATGTCCTTCATTTCATTGTATCACTGCGCCGTGACGTCGGCAAACTCGGCGCCCAGGCGGCGCCCAAGCAGGATCTGTTCCCTGCGGTTCAGCGGCATGCCGGCCAGCATGATGGCGCGCCGCGTCGCTGCCGGGTTCGACAGGATCGGCATCATGGGGTTCTGGGCGTTCCACTTGGCGCGCAGGTCGAGGATGCGCGCTACCTGTTCGGCGTCGTCGGCGCGGTACGCCTTGACCAGCCTGGCCTCCAGATCCTGGCTGACCTGCGTGTGGAACGCCTTGGTCTGGATGATGATGCTTTCCATGTCGTTCGCCTTGGTCACCGCCGCCGACGACAGCCCGGTCAGTTGTAGGATGCCGTCGACAGTTGAGACATCAACTACTTTCCGCCCCTGGAGTCAGATGCGTATCCGGGAACTAAGCTGCTCGGCGCCCTTGACTAGGTTACGGGCGGCGATCGGGCCGCCGGCTCGCAGGGCGTCCGCCGCCCGCCGCCAGTCGCCGCCCGCCGCCGCGCTGACGAGCGGGCCGGCGTTGCTCAGCGCGTCGTGCAGCATCGAGAACGGCGCGCCGGCGATCTCGGCGAGCACGCGCCCCTTGTCGGCGTCGGCGGCGCCGATGCGCGTGCCGGGATGAAGCCAGACGATACGCGAGTGGCCACGCCGATGCCGGTGATCTCGTTCACGACGCCGCGCATGACGGCGTCAGACAGGTCGGCGGCGCCGATGGCGTCAGATGCCGACTTGATGGCGTTGCGCATGGCGCGGCGGCTGTTGAATGGCGAGTTGAACAGTTGCTGCGAGATCACGTCGACGAGGTTCAGGATCTCCTCGGCGAACGGCAGGCCCTGCACGCCAGCCATCGCCGTCAGCCCGAGCAGCATGTACACGGCGCTCTTCGGGCTCACCTTATACATCAGCGCCGCGGCTTCGATGATGAACAGCGGGAACGACTTGAACTGGAACATCAGGGCGCCGAGCGGGTTGTTCATTATGCCGGGGCGGTTATTGACGTTGTAGTTATTCTGCGTCTGATCCACCGCCTCGCTGGCGAAGCGGAACAGTTCCTGCCCCGAGAGTTTCTTGAAGGTGCCGTCCGCCTGCCTGACGCCGCCGCCCGTCGTGGCGATCCTGTAGGCCGCCATGAACGACGCCAGTCGGTTGGTCTGCTCGGCGACTCGGAACGGCGCCATCCAGACCTCGGCGACGCGCTGCACGTTGCGGCTCCTGGAGTGCAGGAGCCCTGCGAGATGCCGAGCATCATGTGGATCTCGGTGTCGAAATATGATCTGCGCGCCGCGACGATGGCGGCGCGCATCTCCTTCCGCCGATGCCGGCGGCGTCCAGCCGGGCCGCCGTCTCTGGGTCGGGGTTCTTCATCTTGTCCATGTCGCGCAAGACGTTTGTAGTGCTGCCACGAGTCCTTCCACGTCTTCAGCGACGTCATGGTGGCGTTCAGGTAGTCGGTGTGCGTCGACAGGTAGGGCGTCCAGCACCATGGGGGATCGACAGCGTGTTCACGGGTGGCGGCGCCGGAGATGGAGCCGCCGATGAAGTACATGACGCCGGCCGTGCATCTTGGTAGCCCACTTTCGCTCTGCCGTCCGGTACCAGTGTGGTATCCGCCATGGCGTTGGCGCGGTCGCGGTAGAACCCCGACATGGGGCCGTCCTGCTCCTACAGGTTGTGCGGCACGCCGTCCCTTTGTCACGCCTGCCAAACGACTCGCCGACAGTGATGACGGGCCCGCTGGTCACGGCGTCGATGTCGGCGGCTACCGCGGCGCCGGCAGGGCGGCGTCGAGTACCGGCGCGAAGCGCGCGTAGGCGATCTCACTCGTCGTGTCGACGCCGAACCCGTGGAGCACGCGCAGCTGTCGCGGGAGAACCGCCAGGGCCTGCGACGCATCATCTGCGTGCGCACCAGCGAGTCGGCGTTCGTCATGGCAACGACCAGGCGCGCGCGTTCGGCCTGCGAGATGTCGATGCCCCTGGCGGCGCAGCGTTGCCGAGGAACTACCGGCCGAGACGCCGGTATCACGTTCGTACTTGCTGCGCCTGCCCATCTCGACCTTCAGCGCGACGCCCGAGCGTTCGATCTCCCTTGGCGTAGGCGGGGGCCGCCGTCTTCGCCTGA
>JADJVV010000005.1 GCA_016710435.1 Hyphomicrobiales bacterium
ACCGACGGAATAATCGGAGCCGGTTACCCAGATGGGTGGACTGCATATGGGTGGCAGCGCGATGGGCGCCTATCTATTCGCATCGGATGCCGTGAAAAGCGCCTGAATGAAGGCCCGCGAATACTGGGCCGACAAGCGGACCGCCGTGAAGTCTTGGCGGCAGTCGAGTACGTCGCCGCAGTGGCGGTTATCCGCGGGTGGCAGCTATGAACCGCCCCGAACCATTTGCATGGCGTGAAGCCGTCGCGGTGCTTCGCAGTCCTGAACCTGCTGGCATACATGTTGTACGCGGCGACACGAGCGCCGGCGCACTACCACGCCATAATCGCGCACGGCCGCGCCCTCGCCGAGTGCCTGCACGATCGCCGCGCCGTATCCGGACTCGCGGCAGCGCATCAGCGTCGCCTATGATGAAGCGCACGGCAGGTGGAACTCATTTGATGCGATGGTGTCAGAACGTATTCAAGGCGAAGCCGCGCCCACAACGAAAGGGGAACCATGAAACCCAGAACCGCGGACAACGTCGTTATCGGCGCCGTGCTGGTCCTGCTCTGCACTACTGCCGCCGCGACGTGGGCGGCAGTCCACTACCGCGACGAAGCCCGACAGCCACGCGCCGCATGTACGGCCGCGCCCGCCGTTGTAAAATCAGCCAAGAGGATATGGACATGATCACCGCCACACTGCTCAACAACATGGGCACCGAGCACGCCCTGAACGCGCTGCGCCGAACTGCCGGATGACCTCATGTGGCTGGTCGACTGGGTTGAACGGCTGCACCCCAGTGACGACGAATGCGCCATCCTCGAGGCAGTGGAAGGGCAGGCTTCACGCCGGCCAGCATCGCCGCCCTGGGCGCCGCCGAGCTGGACATCGAGAACCTGGACACCACAGTCAAGATGATCGACGCGCTGGCCGACGCCGGCATCAACACCGTCGACAATCTCGGCGCCGCGCTGGCCCTCCTCGACAGATTGGAAGATGCTGGCGTAGAGACGCTCGCCCACCTTGACGCCATACTGGAGTCAACATAATGTTCGGCGCCGAAGGCGTCCGCGTGGGCTGACGGGTTGGGCGGCGAAATGAATCGCAGGACGCGAACAACAACTGATGGAGGCAATCATGGCCACTACTGGCTTGCTGCGGGCCTAGCGCGGCACCGGCTGAAATGCCCGGCTCATATAGAGCGTAGAGCCGGAGACAGCAGGGGGTTTGGCGCCCCGATGAAGTTGCGCAAGGGCAATGGCGTCGCCGGGTTGAAGCGTGGCCCGCGTGGACTGGTGACGCCCAACGTTTGAGTTGAGGGGCTGAGCGGCATTATCGCGTGGCTCGCTGGAACGATTAGTTAGAACGCATTTTAAGGAGAAGACGATGGGAAGAGAACTGAAGCGCGTGCCGTTGGATTTTCAGTGGCCGATGGACAAGCCGTGGAGCGGCTTCCTGAACCCACTACGCGAAGAGTCACAATTGCACCGCCTGCGGTGGCAGCGGAGCCACAACGGCAAGCCAGCGCCTTGGCGACCTTGTGTCGCTGTTGATGCTGTCTGGAACCGACGCTGCGAGGCGCATGCCACCCCATACTTGTGCGAGGCACCACTTTACCCGCACGCAAGGAAAGACGTGCGGCGCGGACGCATGGCAGAACTGACTGCTGGCCTTGCTGGCCGCACACCGTCCTTCATGGGGCACGACGCCTGCGACAAATGGTCTGCGGCGAAGAAGATCATTGCAGCAGCGGGACTGCCGGAAGAGTGGGGGACGGCCAGGAATGCAACGGTAACGGGACGATCTGGGAATCTCCTGAAGCCAAGCAGTCGGCCGAAGACTGGACGCGCACCCAACCGCCTACCGGCGACGGCTACCAGATTTGGGAGACTGTCAGCGAAGGCAGCCCGATTTCCCGGTGTTCGCCACGCCAGAAGAATTGGCGCAGCACATGGCCGGCACGCGATGGGGAGCCGACAAAGGCAGCAGCGTTGAAACGTGGTTGAAGTTCATCAACGGCCCCGGATGGGCACCAAGCATGGTGATTGACGCGAACGGCATCCGGAGCGGCGCAGATGCTGCGTTCTAACGTGTAGGTGACCGGCGCTGCGCGGCTTCATCGCGCAGCGTCCAGAGAGCGAAGCGAACGGGGTCGACCGTAGGGTTATGCCCCATGACTAAGGACGGAGACTATGTTTTTTGACATTGATAAACCGTTGCCACAAGTGCGGCCGGCAATCTTTCGGCGGGCAGTCACGGTGATTCTGTTCCTCGCGCTGGCCCTGCCGCTGGGCATGGCGTGGGGGCTGATACAGGGACTGACAACCGGGATGCATGAGGCGTGGATGTTCCTGCGCGACTGCTGGAACGGCGATGGGGCATAACGTGATGTGTTCGCCATCTGGCGTATAACTCTACCGCACCGACTCCACGCAATCCTGATGAAGCCGACGACACTGCCCGAACGTCTCGATAGCCTGGTACTCCCAGCGGCTAGCATGGCCCGCGGCCGCCGACACGCCGGCGCCTGACCCGACAACAGCAGGCCGACCTGCTGCTGTGGGTGCGGCAGCGCCACGCCCGGCGACGAGAAGGCTGGGCAGCCCGACCCGCTGTCGATCGACAGCCCACTCAAAAATGGAGGACGTGATGACGATGTTATCGGACTACCTGAAAGCTGAAGAGGCCGACGTCGACACCGACCCCGCGAGTACTGACCTGGCGGCGAGTCGTGCTGGTGGCGACGCCGGGCAGCGCTTCAGGATACCGCTAGCGACCGCGTATGGGGTTAGTCAGCGGGCAATAAGCCTAGTTGTTCGCAGGAAACCTACAAGGATGTTCCGGAATGGACGTAATTGTTGTTGACATAGAGACATACTACGCCGCCGACTACAACCTCTCGAATATGACGACAGAGGGCATACGTCCGCGACCCGCGGTTCGAGGAGATCCTGCTGGGCGTCAAGATCAACAACACCAAGGCGTTCTGGCTGCTACCCGACCGCGCCGCCGCGTTCCTGCAAGAAGAGGTCGACTGGGACAACACGGCACTCATTTGCCATCACAGCCACTTTGATGGCCTCATCCTCTCCCATCACCACGATCTCAAGCCGGCCCTGCATATCGACACGCTGAGCATGGCGCGCGTCCTAGATGGGCCGAAAGCCGGCAACTCCCTGCACGACCTCTGCATCCGCCACCTGCCCGGCCGCAAGGGCGACTACGTGACGTTCGCCAAGGGGAAGCACCGCGCCGATTTCAGCGCCGCCGAGATCCGCGAATACGGCGCCTATTGCGTCAACGACTGCGAGCGCACCTACGACCTGGCGCAGATATTCCTGGAGCAGATGCCGGCGGATGAACTGCGAGTTATCGACGCTGTAGTGCGTATGTTCACCGAGCCGTATTCCTGGGCGACGTCGACAGGCTCCGCGGCGCGGTAGCGACGGAGCGCCAGCGCAAGATCGACGTGCTGCGGCGCATCGGCATGCTGTGCCCAGTGTGCGGCGGCGATGGCACCCGACTTCGATCCTGCTGCTACCTCGCAGCCGACCTCGAGGGGCTCCCGTGCAAGAAGTGCGCGGGCACCGGCGTCGACAAGAAGATCGTGGGGTCCAACGACAAGCTCGCCGCCCTGCTGCGGGAGTACGGCGTCGAGCCGCCTGTAAAGACCAGTCCCACGACCGGCGAGCAGATCTACGCCTTCGCCAAGACGGACCACGGCATGCAGGATCTGCTGGAGGACGAAGACGAGGAGGTCCGGTGCGTCGCCGAGGCGCGCATAGCCGTGAAATCGAACATCGTCGAAACGCGAGCCGCACGGTACCAGCAGTGCGCCGAGCGCGGCGTGATGCCCGTGTACGTGTCCTATGGAGCCGCGCACACATTTCGCATGGGCGGCGGCGACAAGATGAACTGGCTGAACATCTCGTCCAAACACAACGAGAACCGCCCCGAACTCTCGGCCATCGCGGCGTCCATTATGGCGCCGCCCGGCCACAAGATCATCACGGCCGACTCGGGGCAGGGTGAAGCCCGCATCACAGCCTGGCTGGCTGGCCAGCACGACCTCGTGGAGGCGTTTGCCCAGGGTCGCGACGTCTACAGCGAGCACGCATCAGTCATTTATGGCCGGCCGGTTGATCGGAAACTGAAAATAGTTCAGCCAGACGGAAAGGTTTGGCGCCTGACCACATACCTGGCCAACTAGGCAAGGTTCAAATTCTGGGATGCGGCTTCGGAATGGGGTACCTGAAAGCCAGCGCCGAGCTGCTCAAGGGCATGCTGGGGGCGCCTCCCATCCAGTTCGGGATGGCCGACATGGAGACCCTGCAAGTCGACCCGAGTCGTTTCCTCAACAACCCGCGCAAGGTCAAGGAGGTATCCGAGTTACCAAGTCGTTTAAACCTAAACGATATGCTCATCCACGCCGCCGTGACTAATGCGCTGATTGATCGGTACCGCGCCAGGATGGACAAGATTGTCGCCTACTGGGGCCTATGGAGCAGGTCATTGACGCCATGATTGCCGGCCGTGAGATGGTGTTCGGCGCGCACGGCGTCATGCGTACCGCCAAGGACAAGATCTGGATGCCCAACGGCTTGGCCATGCGATACGACGGCATCTCGCGCGACGAGCACGGCCAGGCCAGTTACTTCAATGGTCGCAACCGGTTGAAACTTTTTGGCGCCAAGTTGGTCGAAAACACCGTGCAGTGCATCCACTACTGCATCGTTAGTCGGCAACTGCTGGAGATCAGGAACTTATTGATAGTGGCCCTGTCTACCTATGACGACGTCGTGACTGTAGTACCAGAAGACGCGGCGGCGGACGCGCTGGCGTTCATGGTTCAGGAGATGAGCAGGACGCCAGACTGGGCGCCAGGGCTGCCGCTCATCGGCGAAGGTAAAATTGGAGACACATTGAAGGGGGCATCATGATTTTGATCGGCCTGGCAGGAAAAGCAGGAAGCGGGAAAGATTCAGTCGCAGACTATCTCGTGCGGCACTATGGCTTCATCAAGTTCAGTTTCGCCGACGCCCTGCGCCGCGAAGTATCGGCGGCGTTCGGCGTCACTGAGGCCTGCTGCGCGACCGCGACACAAAGGAAATGGAAACGCCGCTGCTGGCGCTCCGGCATTGTTTCGACGCTGGATTCGTCCCCATCGCACGCGCTGAGATTGCCAAGTGGCATCATGACAGTTACTTCGACCTTGACGCCCTCCCGCTGTCGCCCCGTCAGGTTCTCCAGTGGTGGGGAGTGAATTCAGGCGCGCCCAGAACCTTGGCTACTGGCTTGACCGGGCCGATATCTGGATCGACCGGGTGCGTAGTCAGGCGCCGTACCCCGAATTCGTGCCGCAGCTCTTCGTGTGCTCCGACGTGCGGTTTGCGAACGAGCAGGAGTGGGTGCACATGTGCGGCGGCAACGTGTGGCACGTCTACAGGGACTCCGTCGCCGCCGTCTGTGCCCACGAATCCGAGAACCCGCTGCCGGTGCTCGCCGGTGAGCGCGAGATATTCAACAACCACACGCTGGAATATCTACACAAGGGCGTCGACCAGTTGTTGTCGTCTGCCGCCCGGTTCGTCCGCATGGAGCCGCCGGCACCGATGACGGAGCCGCAGTTTCCGGACTTCGACAACTTGGATGGGTGAGGGCAACAACATGGACAGCTATGAATGGCTGAGACTGTGCGCGGCGCGCTACCAGGCCTGCGGCGGCATGACCCCAGAACAGGCGCGGGAGTCCGCCGAGATCGCGCTGGAAGTAGAACTGGAATGCGGCGCCGGACTGAGCACCGACCCGGCAGCGGCGGCCGATGCGGACATCGAGTGTTGGGATAACGACGGAGACTAAGAATGAAGCCGCTCGTGATTTATCATGCCAACTGTGCCGACGGGTTCGGCGCCGCCTTCGCTGCCTGGCTCCGGCTGGGCGACAGCGCCGACTACGTGGCGTGCCAATACGGCGAAGTTACGACGCCGGCGGACTTCGACATGAAAGTCTCGCTGGCTGCAAAAGACAACGACGTCTACATCCTCGACTTCAGCTTCCCGCGCGAAGTGATGGACGCCTTGTTCGCGTCGGCCAAGCGCGTCGTCTGGCTGGATCACCACAAGACGGCGTTCGAGATGTGGACAGGGGGTTTCCGCAAAGGGGATCGTTGGACAGCCATACCTCAAGGCGGCGCTGATCCACTGAAACACTACATCGCCCTCGATGATAATTTCTCTGGCGCTTACCTTGCCTGGGAATACTTCTGCCCCGGCACCGAGGTTCCCAAGTTGATCCAACATATCGACGACTACGATCGCTGGCAGTTCCGGATCGATGGCACCAAGGAGTTCAGCAAGGCGCTGTGGAGCTACGCGCCGTGGTCGTTCGCGCAGTGGCGGGATAACTTTGCGCAGGACTCCGATGCCGAGGGGATGATTCACGAGGGCGCTGCCATCCTTCGCGCCCACGACCAGAACGTGCAGGCTGTGGTGAAGGGCGGCGCCAGGAAGTGCTCTGTCTGGAAGTTGGTGGATGGGGTCGAGATCGAATATCAATTCAACCTGCCTGGCCTCGCCGCCAACTGCCCGCCGCACCTGGCCTCTGATGTCGGCCACGAACTCGCTTGCAAAGTGGCACCTTCGGCCCTGTGCTGGACCCTGAACCAGACCAAGATGGTAGCCTACTGCTCGCTGCGTTCCAATGGCGACTACGACGTCAGCGCTGTCGCCAAGGCGTTCGGCGGCGGCGGACATCGAAATGCAAGCGGTATGGAAATAGACATACAAGTGCTCCTATCATGGCTTCGCTAGACTTCCACACCATTAGCAATACTGGCTGCTGGATATTCTCAGGTAAGCCCGGCCAAGACGGCTACGGGAAGCTGAAAGTGCGGGGTAAGACTGTTCGAGCCCACCGGCACTACTACACGGTGTATGTGGGGCCAATACCTTCAGGGCTGTGGGTACTACACAGGTGCGACACTCCCATGTGTGTCAATCCGCGACATCTATATGTTGGTACGCAGTTGGATAACGAGCATGATAAAGACGCCAGAGGGCGCAGGCCGCCGAGCCCTGCAATAACCCACCCTGAACGCATGCCGCGCGGTGCGGCGCACCCTCGCTTCGGTAAAGAGGGATGCCGCCCGCGGCAGCAGCGGCGCTACTGGCGGCCAACAAAGGGCGCCCTCTTACCACCCAACACAAAGAGCGCCTGTCTCCTCTTAACGCAGAACAGGTACTTAGAATCCGCGCAGACGCCAGGCCACAGCATGTTATCGCATCTGAATATGGAGTAGGGCAAATGACTATCAGCCGAATTAAACGCAGAGAACGGTGGGCACACATATGACCCCCTGGCAAGAGAAGAACAACATCGATGTGGCGTTTGGCATGGCCGATCGCAACGGCTTCCGGCTGATCCAGGACCATAATTATGGGGCCGGCATGATATGCCTCCAGACCAAGGGCGGCAACGAGCACGGCTTCGCCAACGACATCACGCTACAGACCTTCGAGGACTGGAAGCAGGCCGTCATGTTCCTGGCCGGCTGGGAGAAGCACGAACTCGCGGTTAAGCTTGGGAAGGTGAAGAAATGACTGACATCAAGGAACTCGCCTTGCGGGTTGGAAAAGAACGTGCCATGTGGATCAACGACGAGTGGATTATCGACTTCGCCCAACGCTTCCTCGCCGCCTACCTCGCGGAGCAGAAGCCGGTGGCAATAAAACTAGAGACTCAACAGTTCCAGTGCTTCCATGTATCCGCAGAGGATTTCAAACGACTAGAAGCATTACCAACAGGAACTAAACTATTCACCGCCCCACCCACACCCGCTCGGCGGCCCGAAAGGCTGGCAAGACGAACAGTTCCTCAACGAACTATGTAACGGAGACCTGGTAAAACTATGACAACCGAAACGATCCGGTTCTGTGAGTTCACTGGCGACGGCAAGCGCGCCTGGGACGAGGTCGGCTACAAAAGGAAATGCCCACACGTCGGCATCATGGATAACTGCCTGCTGCACAAGAAGCCTCTTGGGGAATTTGAGGGCTGGCGTGTGTGCTGCGCGGAATGCACGACACCCATACAGGTAAAACTATGACAACCGACTTCATCGCGTGGAGCCACAGCCGACGCAAAGATTGGATGGAATGTCCGCGGATGTTCTACCACAAGAACGTGGCGCCGAAGGGCTCGGCCGACCGCGTCGGGTTCGTGCAGACCGAGGCTATGCTGGCCGGCAACAGGATCGACGACGCCCTCACGCAGCGCATCGCCAAGGGCACGCCGCTGCCCGCGCAGTACGCGCCCTACGAACCCATGGCTGCCATGGTGCTCGCCGCGCCGGGCGTCAAGTACACCCAGCTCCGCGTCACCCTGGATCAGGCGTTCAAGCCGTGCGGTTACTTCGACCGGCAGGCGTGGTGCCGATCCATCTACGACGTCGCCGTCATCAACGGCAGCTATGCCTTCATTGGCGACTGGAAGGCCGGCATGATCTGGCCCGACAACGACCAGCCTGCGCTGTTCGCGGCGACGGCGTTCCACCAGTTCCCCGAACTCGAAACGATCGACACCAGTTACATCTGGCTCAAGCATGGCCAGACCAGTGACGAAACCTACCGGCGTCGGGAACTCCCAGATATCTGGGCAGTCCTACTTCCGGAAGTCGAGCGCCTGCAAGTCGCGTACCGAACCAACCACTGGCCGGCGGCGCCACGGCGCGGCGCCAAGTCGTGCCGGCAGTGCGGGGCGAACAAAGCCGGAATCTGTGATAAGGCCGAGGGGCCGCCAGGAGAGTGAGATGGATAAGGTATGGATCTCGGTAGAGGACAGGCTCCCAGTCAGCGGGATGCCCGTGCTGGTGGCGTGCGGCCGGCAGATCCTCCGCGCCGCACACGCGGCGAAGTTCGAGGTAGACGAGGACAACTACGGCTACTTCAACGACGGCGACGGCGCCGACTACGACGAGGTCACCGACACGACGTACTGGCCAGAGGGCTGGTACGAGTGGAACCAGTACGAGGAGATCCACTGGGCGATCGTGGACCATCCGGTAACACACTGGATGCTGCTACCGAATCTCCCCATCGCTGCGTGATGTACCCGAAGTACCGGCGCTGGTCGCTGCGCCTCGCCATCAACGCCCTGCTGCGGGAGAACGCCAGGCTGCGACGCCGGCTAATCGCGGCGCTCAATCGAATTGCTCAACTGGAGGGGAAATGAAGAACCTGGAGACAGAGAACCACGTTAAGGACGTCGTTCGACAGTGGTGTGACCGCCGCGACGCCTTCAACTTCGCCGTCGTTCAGACAGCGCTTGGCGTGCACGGCATACACGACAGGATCGCCGCCCTGCCTGTCGTCATCACGCCTGCGATGGTCGGCAAGAAGATCGGCGTGTTCCTGAGCATCGAGGCCAAGCGGCCGGGCCGCCGCGGCGAGCTGCGGCGCGGCATGTCGGCGCACCAGGAGGAGTTCATGATGGGCGTGCTCGGGGCCGGCGGGCTGTCCATCTGCTGCGACGGCTACGACGACCTGGCGGCACTGGAGGCCACCATTCGAGACTTGACGGGGAACATCATGGGTAAGCACTACTCTCGGATTGGCAAGCAGTATAGTTTCTCTGCGGCACATCAGTTACCGAGGGTTCCTGACGGCCACCCCTGCAAGCGCGTGCACGGGCATAATTATGTTGTGGAAATCGAAGTGCGCGGGGATACACAACCCAACGGGTTCTGTAATGGGCTCGACTTCTACGAAATCGACAAGCACTTCAAGCCGCTTGTCGACAGGCTCGACCACCAGAATCTAAATGACTTCATCGACAACCCGACCGCAGAGAACATTGCGCGGTGGCTCATGGATGAGGTCGCACTCAAGTTCATTTATTCTGTCACGGTGTGGGAAACTCCAAAATGCTGGGCGATGGCGGTCAATGCTGACGGGTTATTTGCCAAGGCGAATCGTGATTAAATATCATGGCGTGCCTTTCAGCGGATCTAATTCTGAGGCGGCCGAAGCGCTTATTGGACGGCACGCTTTCGTGTCGTTCGCGGCCCCGTCGCAGCTGGAAATATGCCTTTCGGTGTGCCAGTCAGTCGCCCTCGACAACGGCGC
>JADJVV010000006.1 GCA_016710435.1 Hyphomicrobiales bacterium
GGCGTATCTGTGCCATCGGTACAGAAGCAACTTACCAAACTATTGAACGAACGCCTGATCGACAAAGTCGGCTACGGAAAGTATGCCCGCATCGCACAAAGCCGGTAAGAGTGGTAAGAGTGGTAAGAGTGGTAAGAGTGGTAAGAGTGGTAAGACTTCCCCCAACTCTTACCACTTTTCCCCCAACTCTTACCACTTGAAGGGGGGGGGGTAAGAGTGCCAAAATAACACGAAGGCAGTAGAAAGCGATCCAGTGATCAACTCTTACCACTCTTACCACTCTTACCACCATACATAGGGAGCCAAGGAAAAATGGCAACATATGACTTTATGAGCGGGGCATACATCGCCCCACCAACAAACCTCCTGCCACCAAAGCGGCGCTACTGTCTCGTTTGTCAGCGGTATACGCTGCCGTCAGCTCATCCATTGCTGTGCCTTGAGTGCGACACCGATCACGCGGCTACTGTCGCCTTCATTGCCGACATTGCCCACGCGGTTGAGATCCGCGTGGAACGCACTATGGAGACGTATGACACAGCACAAAACAGTGCCGCCTCGCCACTTCAGGCGCGCTTAGCGGCATACCACGTAGCACGACAAGCGGGATCGCCCAAAGCGGCTCAGGCCGAGCAACAGGCCCGCACGGGACGGGACGAGCCACTCTTGCATCTCATTCGGCTTTGGCTCGACTATCAAGACGCGGGAGAATCGTATGCGATGACGATGACGTGGGTACGTCAGTGCGAGGAAACATTATGACTATGCTATTTGATGAGGAGACGACCCTATGACGACGATGCCCGCCCCCATCCTGCGCTATCCCGGTGCGAAGTGGCGCTTGACGCCGTGGCTGCACCAGTTCACGCCCCATGTGGATCAGGTCGTCGATGTCTATGGCGGTAGCGGCGCGTTTTGCCTAACACTGCCATATACGCCGCCGCATGTGGTCTATAACGACCTCAACGGTGATCTGCTCAACTTGTTTACGGTGCTGCGCAACCCGATCACACGAACCCAATTGTGTGAGGCAATATGCTTCACCCTTTGGAGCCGGGCGGAGTATTTGTCTTGTGTCGCTCCTGATGGCTCCGTTCTTCTGAGTGGTGAGGCGGTCGAGGATGCGCGGCGCTTTCTTGTTCGCTCATGGCAAGGACAAAAAGGTGTCCAGTCCAGCCGCGCGGGGTGGCGCAATAAGGGATCGCGGGGCGTACGGGCGGGGACGTATGAAGTATGGCAACAATTACCGGATCGGTTGGCGGCGATAGCGACACGACTACAGGCGGCTGAAATCGAATGTGTGCCTGCGCTCACCATCATTGGGCGCTATGCCACGCCGCAAACCCTCCTCTATTGCGACCCGCCCTATGTACGGGCGACGGCGCATGGTACACGACAACGGATCTACCGTTATGAAATGGACATCGACGATCATGACGCCTTGCTGACGGCGCTGGAGGCCCACCCCATCCAGTTATGCTGAGTGGATACGACAACGATCTCTATGCGGCACGCTTAGCACACTGGCGCTGCGAACGGACAGCAGCGCGCGGCGAATCAAACACACGCCGCACCGAATGCTTGTGGCTCAATGCAGCCTGCGTCGAGCGACTGCGTGCCACGCAACTAACGTTCAAGGAGGTCATGACATGATTGATTCTCCTCTTGTGATCTGGCTGCCGCTCCTGCCACCCAGCATCAATCATCTGTATCGACCTGGCCCGCGCCGGGGGCAGCGCGTCCTGAGCGACGAGGCCCGCGCCTTTCGAGCGTACGTCGTCAGTGAGGTGGCCCTGCAAGCTCGCCATGAGGGCTGGTCGGTACCGGACGGTGATCTGTGGATTACGATCCGCCTGACCTTTGGCAGCCGGCACGAATGGATATTGACAATCGCGTCAAAGCGGCCCTGGACGCGGTGGCGCTGGCGCTCGCGTTTGACGATTGCCGAGTGGCGCGGCTGGTCGTGGAGCGGGTCGGGATCGACCCAAAACGTCCCGCTTGTGAGATCACCATCCAGGCGCGACACCTGGAGGAATCATGACTCTGACGGTTGGAAGTCTGTTTAGCGGTATTGGCGGCCTGGAGCTTGGCCTGGAGCGGGCTGGGATGCAGACCGTTTGGCAGGTGGAGATTGATGCGTATGCCCAACAAATTTTGCACCGACATTGGCCCGACGTGCCAAAGTACCGGGATATCCGCGCATGCGGAGCCCACAACCTCGCCCCCGTCGATCTTATCTGCGGCGGCTTCCCTTGTCAGCCCCACAGTCTCGCCGGACGACGCGGCGGATCACACGATGAGCGCGATCTCTGGCCCGAATACCGTCGCATCCTTCGCGAGCTTCGGCCCCGATGGGTCGTGGCAGAAAACGTGCCAGGGCTACTCTCAACGGATGCTGGACAATTCTTCGGAGCCATACTCGCAGACCTGGCCACGCTCGGGTACGATGCGGAATGGTCAGTGCTATCGGCGTGTGTCCTGGGTGCCCCACACACACGCGAGCGCCTGTTCCTGGTGGCCCACGCCCGCCGCCTCGGATCATTCCGGTGGCGGATCGGCGAAGGTGGGGCGGGGCGAAACCAGGCATCAGATTGCTGTGACCGACACCTTCAAAGCGCGTTTTGGACATGCGATCCCGATCCGCTTTGTCGAGTGGCTGATGGGCTTTCCAGAGGGCTGGACAAAGGCAAGCGATTAAAGGTGCTGGGAAACGCCGTGGTGCCGCAGGTGGCAGAGGTGATTGGGCGGTGGATTATGGCATCTGAAGGGAAAGAACAATGAATCCATTTGGGCACATGCAAGCTCTAACGGTTCGTCTATGACAACAGCTGAAACACGCGGCGGCATCCTCATCGGACAGCGCAAACGCTGCCTGCGCTGTCACGAGCGCGGTGTTGCCAATGCCAACAAGCTGTGTGAGGACTGCAAAGCTGCCGGGTGGCGCTGGTGCAGTGTGGGGCATCATATCGTCGGCGTCGCTGCCATGCTGAGCGTCAAGCACGGCTGCCGTGCATGCGACAGCGCACGGCAGCGCACGCAGCGCTATGGTGCCGCGCTGACGCCGCCTGACGGCGCGCTGACCGTCGCCGCTGCTGCTCAGCGCCTGCACTATTCGGCGAATAGTATCCGCCGTCAGGCGCGCACGGGGCAGCTCCAGAGCTGGCGGCGCAGTCCGACGGGCCAGATCTGGATTGTGCTTGATAAAGGGGAGTTATGCGATGACCATTCGACGCTTTAGTTATGGCGGCGGTGGACTGCACACCCATGATCGTCGGCGAGTGCGAGCAAATCCCCAACATCACACTCGAAATAGCGACAGAGCTTGACGAGTGCATCAGCGGGGTACTCGCGCATGGCATTGTTTGCCATGCTGTAGGCCACCCGCTTTGATACGCCCGACTCGCGCCAGGCGAGGCGGACACTGATACGGCGGCTTTCCCTCAAGCTTTTTGCCGCGAGCAGTTCAAGAAAAAAACTCTTTACATACATGCGCTTATTATACACGAATATCCCCGTTTTCATTTTCGCCACTTCGTTGACAAAACGGGTAGATATGCTACAATGCCATAGACCCAGAAAGGAGATTCACATGTCCCAGGCATTACGTGCACTTATGAATCGGGCGACGACAGAGCGCGAGATCGTCACTGCTGTCAAGGCTTGGTACCGTGCAGGTGCGCCGACCAATCCGCGCGCGATGCGAGCAGCCGCGCTGGCGCTCAGCGCGCGCTATGTCCAGACAGCGTGGTTCAAAAAATTAGAACGAGGGTTCGCCTGCGGAGCGTTTGTGGGCGAGCCAACCTATGAGGAGGTTGCTCAATGGAAAGAAGAATGAAAGTCGCCGTCACTCACGACGGTATCTTTCATGCCGACGATGTTTTCGCCGCTGTTGTCGTGCGGCGAATGTTTCCCCGTGTGCGCATCATACGCACACGTCATCCCGATCACCTCGCCGCTGCCGACCTACGCCTTGACGTAGGTGGGAAGTCGGACGGTGCGACCGACTTCGATCACCACCAGCCAGGGGGCGCGGGCGTGCGCCCTAACGGCGTGCCCTATGCCGCCGCTGGTCTCGTTTGGCTCGCCTTTGGGGAGCGTCTCACGCACTCCGCGTCGGTTGCCTTGGAGGTGGATCGGACGTTGTTCCAATCCATCGACGCGCACGACAATGGGTACGCGCCGTGCGCAGATGGTATGACCGTGACCGTGAGTCACGTCATAAGCAGGATGAACCCGGATTGGCAAGAGGCGGCGAATTACGACGCATGCTTTGCCCAGGCGTCAGCCCTGGCGGCAACGATCCTTGATCGCACGATAGTGCGTGCGGTCGGGATCGTCCAGGCCGAGCGCGAGGTGATGGTGGCGATCCAAAACGCCGACGACCCACGCATTCTCGTCCTCGACCGTTTTATTCCCTGGCAAACGGCGGTTTGCACGCTAGCAGAAGAGGTGCAATTCGTCGTGTTTCCGTCAATGGGAACATGGCGGGTGCAGGTCGTTCCCCAGCAGCTCGGCGTGCCAGGGAATCGGCGCTCTCTTCCAGCGGCATGGGCGGGGCTGGAAGGGAGCGCTCTGCAGGCGATTACAGGCGTCAGTGAGGCCACGTTTGCTCATCGCGGCCTCTTTATCGCTGGCGCTGCAAGCAAAGCCGGGGCCTACGCTCTGGCACAAAAGGCGCTCCAATGAAAGGAAAAAGTACGAAGAAAAATGCTAAACGCTTGACAACTATCTCTGTGCATCTCAGCAGAGAGAAAGTTGTGGTTGGTGTCGTCGATGCTGCCGCGTCTGGGACAACATACTACGGACTTGTCTATTCGCATGAGCGCCGATCTTCTATGTATGCGGCGTACCAACCACGAGGATATCATGCTCTACCTCGATATTGAAACGTTGGATTTCTTTCAGGATCCGCCTATTGCGCGGCTGCCGCGCCCGGTGCAGCTGCGGGCCATGCGCTTCGGCCTGGCCACGCTCTACAATGATCAGGCTATCCCCAGCGCGGCCTGGTCGCAATGGTGGCCAGCGGATCGCCACTATCCCCTGGGGCGTGTGGTGTGGAGCGACGGCCCAGAAGAGCCCGGCGATCTTGCCGATCTCTGGCGGTTCTTGATGAATCAAACCATTGTAGGTTGGAATATCTTTGACTTCGATCTGCCGTTTCTCATGCTGCACGTCAATGCCGAAGCGGACTATCCTGGCGATCCCTGGCTTGACCCCATGCAGATCATTGACCTGATGGGCATCCTCAAGCATGCGTCCAAAGGGTTTGGACGGGAGCGCTGGTACAAGCTCCAGGACATCAGCACCGTCAATCTGGGTCGGGGTAAGGCTGGGAATGGACAGGAGGCAGCGGAATGGCTGCGCAGCGGCGATCCTGACCTGGTGCGACGTGCCGCCGCCTATTGCCGGGAGGATGTGCAGCTGGTGATCGAGCTCTTTCAGCATGCGCAGACCGCAGGTCTCCTGTGCCCGGCCCGGCCTGAGCGGAACGAAGTCGGCGATATCCGCGTGTGGCTGGAGGATCAAGGGACGATTACGAACGTGCAGCGCGAGGGGACGATGTAGCCAGGGTTTCAATCCGCCGGGTGCTGCGACGAGGTTCGTCGTCGCAGCACCGCGCAGCCCCTTCTAAATCATGGCTTTAGCGGGGCAGATGGCATTATCGCACATCTGCCCAAGAGAAAGGATGTGCGATATGGAATCGCCAATAGCCGTCACTGATCTCACCAATGAGGAATTAGCGGCCATTTATAGCCACCGCGCCGCGCTCGATCAGCGCGAGCAGGGGCGGCCCGCCGCTGATCCGCCACCGATCTATCGGCGTCGTGCGCCACCGCAGGAGCCAGGGACGAGCGTGGCCCAGCGTTTGTTCGCCATCGGCATGTGGGTGCTGCTCGTGGTGATGATCGCCACGTTCGCCGTCATGCTCCTCGCGGCGCTGGGCATCCCCCTGCCAAACCTGCCCAACCTGCCGCAGCGCAGCGCGGACACGCCAGCGCCAGACGGTGCCCAAGCGCCCATGCACGTCGCCCCGCCTGCCGCCCCTGCCGTGGTACCGGTCGGGGTGGTTGCGGTGCCGGAGGAGCCACGGCTTTATGACCTCGTGGTGCCGGAACACATGCGTGGCGCATGGACGCGCCACGGCGCTGCTGAGCTGGACGTCAGCGGACTGCGCTATGCGCTGCTTCTGACAGACGGCGACGCCCAGCTCGTCGAATTAGACAATCCCGACCACAATCAGGTCTGGCTGCTTGCTGCCCCAGCTGCTCCCGTGGCGGCGGAGATTGCGCCGGTCTCGCCGCTCGTGGACAAGCAGGACATGGGCGTGCCCTCTGCCCAGGGGAGCGGGGGCACACTATGGGGCACGCCGCTCCCCACCCCTCCCGACGCCACGCCCCTCCCGACGCCCCGCCCCACTGCGGCGCTGACTTTTGATCCAGCGCACGCTGGGCCTGGTGGGAGTAGCGGTGGCAGCACATGGGGGCAGCCATGATGCATGACCGCCTCTCTCGGCTTGAAAAAAGCACCCTGCTCGCCCTGGGTGCCGGAAATGCGTTCAACATCCTGCTCTTCGCCATGGGGCTCACGCTCAGTGACGCGACGGGCGGCCCCTGGCTTTGGGTGCGCGGCGCCTTTGCCGTCATCCAATTTGTCGCTTTTGACCTCACGGTTGTGGCGACCGTGCAGGCCATGCGCGACGGGCGGCGCAGTCGCTGGGCAGGTCTGACCGTCGCGGTCGCCGCCCTCGCGGCGATTCTGATTGCACTCGATGTGAGCACCTGGCGCATGCCGTTTGTGCATGCGGCCTACGCCGTCGTGCTCCCGCTTTTTATGCTCCATCTGGCGGCGGTGCGTCAAGGTGTGACGCACGAGCTTCAAGGCGTGGCGCGGCGAGCGTCAGCGGCGGAGCAGGAAGTGGCGGAGCTGCGTCAGGCGCTGACGCAGCGCCAGCAGGAAGTGGCGCAGGCGCGTCAGGCGCTGCTGCTGCTGCGTCAGGAGTATGATCAACAGATCATAACGTTGCGTCAGCAGCAGGCGCACGCGGCGCAGCAGGCGCTCACGGATGACGCAGCGACGATCACGGTTGCCGGGCGGCGCTATACGACGCGCCAGCTTGCCATTGTTTTTGATGTGAGTGAATCGAGTGTCCGGCGCAAGCTGGCGCAGATTGAGGAGGTACCCAATGATGCATAAACCCCGTCCCATGGAGGGCCCGCCCATGGATGCGCCCCATGGAGGGCCTGACGATCCCTTTCTTGCTGAGGCGCTGAGCAGTGCACCGCCCGCTCGACGTCCCATCCCCCGACGCGTGGTGCGCCTGGGGTTGGCGCGGCATATGAGCCTCATGGTCGGGGTGGTGCTGCTCGCCTTTGGTTTGCTCCAATGGCTCCCCGCCGCCAGTTTGACGGTGCTGGGCTGGACAGCCTGGCTGACCCAGTGGCGCGGCTGGTTCGGCCTGGAGCCGCTAGCGCTGACGCCCGGCACGCCGTTCGTGCTGGTATCCTGCACGGTCGGGTTGCTTTACTCATTGATTGAGATTGAGGCGATCCCCGTGCGCTGGGAAGCGCGGCGGCTCATGATTGTAAGCGGCGCAACCCTCCTTGCTTGGCTGTTCCTAGCAGGGACAGACATTGTCAGCACCTATGACGGCCTGCTGCGCCTACCCGCCACGATGCCGCCGTGGGCCAAAATGCTCGTTGCTGATCCGGTCATGCGCGGCCTTGCGGCGGTGTATTTGACCTTTGCTCCAGATCGTGCTATCGTTTTGGGGTACCGCCTTATACGGCGCAGCTTTATGGCACGCTAAGGAGATTTCTCATGCAGACCGAACTGACGCTCAACGACTTCCGCGCGATTGCACTGAGTATGCTCCTGCTGCTGGGAAGCATCGTGGTGTTCGGCGGCCTGTGGGAATTCCGAGCCGAGGTCGGGCTGCTGCTGCGGCAGCGCTGGCAACGCTATGTTGCGTTCAAATGGTATGGCGTCGCTCGTGATTATGTCACGTCAGAGGATGACGCTGAAGAGAGTTCCCAGAACCCGGTTCCGCCGCATGGGAACGCCATGGAACCCGATTGGGAACCACCGGCTGGGAACGGGTTCCCAACCGAGCAGGCGGTCATTGCTTTTTTGGGAACCTGCTCAGATGCAGCGCTACTTGACATATTAGCGCAGGTCAAGCAGGGCGAACAGTGGGCCTTTGCCGAATCGCGCATCGGCAAATTTATCCCAGGTCGTGTTGAGGATAACATCGCATCGGTGCGCCAGGCTCGCGGCGCAGCTGCGCCAGACGCGCCAGACGCGCCACCTGCACGGATCATCCGCGTCAATGGCGGCGAACATGAGCTTGTTGTTGATTGGTAGGGATTGGTCTTGTAGCCTGGACGAATACCCCTGGATCGAGCTCGATCCAGGGGTATTGTTTTGCACGCAAAACTCATGCCACATTGCCTCTTGACATCAGATAAATATCTGCTATACTCTATATATCAGATAGATATCTGATACAGAAAGGAAGAGCACCATGATTACACAAACCGGCACCAGCGCCAGCGGCACTAGAGAGACCATATCCCTATCCCTCTGGGAGGGATATGGCAAGACGCGCGTCTATATCCAGCGAGAGCTGCCCTTTAAGGGGCGCTCGGCGGAGCAGGTGGGATTTTTCGATGTCGATGCAGATTTCAGCATCGTTGCTGGCAAGCGCCAGCATGTCGGCAGCGTCGAAGCGCTGCTGTCCATTTCCTTTGGCAGCGTCGAGGCTGCCAAAGCGGCTGCTCGTTCATTGATGGCATAGGAAAAAGGAGACAATCCCGATGATCACTATTGAAGGTATCAAGCAGGAAATCGCCGAGCGCGTTGTCGAAGAGGCAACGCCGGGCTACAACCCTGCCCTGCATGGGCAGTGGTTCGTCGTGGACGGAGAAGCCGTCGTCCATCGGGCATCCGATGCCCGATGGAACCCCTGGCCTGATGGGAGTGAGGCCATCGGGGTCAGCGACCTCGTATGGTTCTTCGGGGGGGCGGAGCTGGAGGGGGCGGATTTCACCCCCTCCAATGACGACGAATGGGAGATAGCGGTGGAGTTTGCATTGGGCTATGTGCCCGATGCTTATGATCCAGATGAGGATGCGTAGCTATGATCATTGTCAAAAAAGGACGCTCCGAACAGCTCGATGCTAACAAGGGAGGGAAGCAGCGCCTAGATGTTTATCTGGGCGCTGCCATCCGCGCGCAGCTCGATGCTGACGCGGTAGCGGCAGGGAAGCTTCCCAGCGAGATACTCCGGGAGAGCTATGAACTCTGGCGCGTGGGGCAGGCGTTCCACGCAACCCAGGTGCAAACCGCCGTCATAGCGATGGCGGCGGTACTCGCAGAAGGAGAGGCGGATCAGATCGATCAGTCTCTCCACGACCTCGCCCGCGTGATCGGGAGCGCGTATGCAGCGCTCGGCATCGTGGATGCACTGCGGGTGCTCCGCAAAGGAGATGGCGATACATCAGCTGTCGATCATGCATACGATATTTTGCGCCGTGTGCATATTATGGAGGTGCGTCGCGCGGCGGCGCAGCGCGGCATTGTTGTCGATATCGGGTTCAGTGGCGAGCTCATCACGGAGACGCCACCCACAGCGACTGGGCGTTGCCCAGTGTGCGACGGAAGGTTACGCCCCGGGTCGTGGCTTGATAGCGGCGACGGAGGGATGGAGCATGGGCGCATGTGCCCATCCTGCTCCCTCATCTGGGTCGAGGGGTGGACAGCCCTCGATTAGGAGATATTATGGACGATTTGCGGAGAATGTTGGCTCCGCTCTAACAATTTTGTCAGAAAGGCATTTTTTTGCTTGACATCAGATATTTATCTGATATGAAACAAGGAGGACACCATGACTTTCGAGGAAGCAATTCGTTATTTGTCGTTGCACGGGTGCAACGACGAAGAGGCGACAGAGGCAGCAGACATTGTCATCTCGGCTGTCCTGAGTAAATTGTCTCAGGCGCCAAAATCCATGGAAGCCTTCTGCGACTGGATCGAAGAAGGCCAGTACCAAGGACATGAAACCGCCGCAAGCATTGCGGCGGAATGGGAAGAAGAGTATTAGATCAATAGGCAATCCTTTTGATCTAATACTCTTTCAAGACAAAGAGAACCCCTGATCTTGATCAGGGGTTCTCTTTGTCTTGAAATGAATAAATTGTCACTTGTATAGTACCATTTTTGTGCTATACTTAGTGATATAGAAAAGGAAAGAAAAATGCGAACAGATTTAGAAAAACACGGGTTTACAACGCGCCCCGCAGATATTCTGCTTGCGGCGCAGCTCTCCCAGGCAACGGGGGGAGTAAACGCCGCGATTGTACGCGGCGCTCCAGGCACGGGCAAGACTTTTTTCGCTGAGACACTTGCCAAGTGTCTCGGCGCCCAATATATGTACTTGCTGAGCCACAATTGGCTCAGTGAGGAGGAACTTTTCTTCGGCGTCAACATCGGCGCGGTCGCCGCCGGTGTGAAAGAGGCGTCCGAGGCGTATCAGCCCGGCTTTCTGGCGCTCGCCGCCGAAGCAAGCCAGGTGGGCCGAGTGGTACTGTGTCTGGACGAACTAGACAAGGCCCCGCAGAAAGTTGAGAATTTACTGCTCGACTTTCTGCAAACGGGCCGCGTCTACGGCCCGTTTGCAAAACGTTGGCAAGCAAGTCTTACTAACCTCGTGGTAATTATCACGAGCAACGAGGTTCGCCCATTAGGCGAGCCTCTCCAACGGCGATGTTATCGCCATGAGATGGCTTTTTTGCCAGCAGGCGTCGAGCGAGACCTGCTGCGCAAGTGGACAGGATCCCAACCGGGATTGATTCGCCTGGTGGTCGATATGGCGACCGCCATACGAACGAGGGGCGAATCAGCCCCCTCTCTCCAGGAAATGCGATCACTCTGTCAGGCGCTCCGCCTGGCAAACAGTGCGGACGATGCAGCCATCCTCGTTCGAGGGTGGCTGTGCAAAACCGAAGGGGACTGGGGCGTGCTGACCCAAACCTTGCGTCATGTCGGCGCAACGGTTTGGGGAGAAGTCAAGAGATAAGAGGTGAGGAAATGAAGAAGAGCAGGGCTCCCCCTCCTAGGGGAGCAAAAGCCTGCAGGAAGAGGGAAGGCTTCTACGAGACGCCTCGAGAGAGAACGTCGTAGCGTGTTAACCCTTGATGCAGGTCAGTGAGAGCTACGTCGGAGCACGGCAGACGGATGCTGTGGAACTCCCCACGCTAACGACGATCCTCCCACTGAAAGCGTGCCGCCGAACCATGCGGAGTGAGCATGGGGAACAGGTTCCCGAGTGTCCGTGTGAGATGCGCACTCATACACTCGGCGTCATCCGACGCGGTAGATCGGAATAATATCAAAGCAAAGGCAAAGGTAGAAACAATGTATGTGACTATGTACACGAACCCCGAAACTTTCTGGACATTACGGAATGTCCAGAAAAAATCCAACTCATTGTTTCTGTGGCGCTATCAAGATGCAGAGAGCGCCACTCTCCTGTTGGGACAGGAGACCGAAAAATGCATTGCATTGTGTGTTCCTGTCAGAAGTGGCGCCGCTTCGCCGCTTCTGACGCGGTTATGGAACACCGCATCAGAATCATATGAGCGGGTCGAGCCGTCCGAGGTGTCGTTCCTCGGACGAAGATACGGCTTTCGGACACCAATACAGGAGGTGTTCGATCTACTTGTCCATGATCTTCTGGCAGAAATGCCAGAGGCGGTGTCTCGTCCAAAACAGACGGACGAGGTTAACGGCTCAACGCAGACGGGCACGGAAACCCATGGAGGCGATTCCGCCTCAGGAGAGGTGCCTGACGGCGAGTCTGACGCCGGCGAGTCCGCTGACGCAAGAAAGATGAAAAACGCGCTGCGCCGCCGCCAGCGTTTGGGCGTTAGGGCAGGCACGACGGCGCACGCCACCCTGCTTCGGAACGTCGATCCGCTTGTGCGCCGCCGTATCGCACAAGCTTTTTCCCTCCTAGTCTCTGATGGCGATGAGGCCCCATCAGTGCGGTATGACTGGGGAAAAGTGCTGACGCGTATGTTCACGCATCAAGCTTTTTCCCGTGCCAGGGAGGAAGGTCTTGGGCGACCGATTATTCTCGTTTTGGCGGATGTGAGCGGTTCATGCTCATCATTCGCTCAACCGGCGGCAGCAGTCGCCATGGCTGCCGGTGCTGTTGGCGTCGGCGGAGCCGATATCCTTGTTGTCAGTTTTGACAACGCGGCAATAGACGGCAGCGGCATCCGGCCTCGTCAAACCTCCCTCAATGGAGGTGAGCCCGCCGCTGCCAAGGGGCGAACGTTAGCTGATGCGCTTGGCGCACGGCACAATGATGTTCGCGTCATTGTCGCGCTCGGCGACAATCAGGCACTTGATGGATATGTGGCATTGGGCAACCTGCCCCAGATCGAGCGCCTGATATGGCTCGATAATTATTTGTCTTCATGCGCGACGCCGGAGATACGGAGAAATCTGCACGTTCTCCCTCCGACGATTACCCACGTCGTAGGATGTGGGACAGCAGAAGATATGGTGGAGGGATTGTTTCGTGCGATGAGGGGAAGATGAGGAGATAAAATGGCAAAATTACAAGTAACGGCTGCTTCGTCGCGGATCGCGCTGCCGCGTGAGACGAAACAGCAGATCGCCGTGTTGATCAATCAACACGGCGGCACAATGCGGCAATGGGTGATTGAGTCCGTGGATTTAATGTCCACGGTCACCCTGCACGCCCATATGCAGGAACTTGCAGTGGCGCTCGATCTGAGCACGGCGCATATCGTGCGCCGTGCTGTTGCCGAGTTATGGCAACGGGAAGTTGGGCTTGCGAAGGAGGAGGATCACACGTGGTCGTCGCGGCTAGCCGCGATTGAATCGCGGCTAGCCGCGATGGAAAGGAAAGACCATGGAAAATGAGGCAATGCGGATATTAGAGATTGTGGAGCGTTGGCTTCACGATCCCCAAACTGCATTAACCATTGTGGCACGCGTGGAACGCATGCCATATACATGCGAGCACATCGTGCTCAAGGATGCATGTCGAGCCGCGTTACATGCGGCTCAGTCCGAATTAGGAATAGACATCGAGGTCAGGCCGTTCGCGCCTGACCTCTGGTACACCAATGCGACCCATGGGTGGCATCACCCATGGCCTGAATGGATGCGAGATTTCGCGTTTGCCCTTCGCGAGGAGGGCGATTCAGAAACACGGGCATCCAGCCCGTTATCACTGTCCGTATCCGAGGTACGGGCAGTGTGGAAGCGTCTGTATCCCTCGGGTGTCATTCAGAAATGACTTGACTTCTGGCTTGAATTGTGTTATAATTCAAGTATTGAATGAAGGAAAAAAGATGTTTCGACTACTAGAAGACACGATTACCGTTGCGATGCAGGAGTTACCATCGAGGTTTCCGATGGTAAACGTTAAAATGAGTTTCCCGGCGAGCGCCGGGAGTTTATTTGGTGATGATAGGAGTGTTTTTGTCGCCATCGAGGTGGCGGGGCCAAAAACACCAGAGAACATTGCCCGGGCTGCACACGCAGCCGTGGCAAAATGGAATGGCCTATTGGAAACCATTCCAAGCTCGAAAGAGCGGGAATGGTTTCTCTCCGACTTGCAGGAGAGTTACGGGGAGGTGTTTTAATGAGGGGGCACGGCGGTCGGCGAATAGGTGCTGGACGCCCTATTCGTCGAATTTTACTTAGCCCAGATACTGCAAGGAGAATCAAGTTTCTCCTTGAATCATCCGGGCAAGCCTATACGCAGGAGACAAGCGCTGCGTATGTAGCGTTGCTTGTATCGAAGATCGAAGGAGGAAACATGTTAAACGATGAGGCTTTCAAAATAGTCCGGAGAGCGGTGCTGGTCGAGCTGGCTCGCCAGCGAGAACAGATCGCTGGCTATGGCTACAGCGAGGCGATACTCGCTGAGGCGTGGTCATACGCCAGTAGCGACGCTCGTCTGAAGGAGTGGCCAAGCGCCGAGCGCTCCTTCAAGACCATGTTTGAGATTCAGGCGCGCGAATTGGCGAACGGCTAATGGAAGACCCAGAGCTGTTACGCCTGGAGCATCAGCTCATGCACGCCCGCGCCCGCGCCGAATCGTTGGCTCGGCGCGCAAATACAACTTTCACGCTGCCTGATATGCAGGCAGCGTTAGCTGCTGCGCAGGAGGTCGATCACCTCTGGCAGCAGTATGGTCGGCGCTGGCGAGCGCTCCAGGCGACCAATCGCCCCCCCAATGCATAAAATCTGCCCCGCGATCAGTTGACGCTGATCGCGGGGCACAGAAAGATCTGATACGAAACAAAAAGGACTGACTGAGGTCAGAGAAAGCAGAAACATGAACATGAACATGATCGAGAACATCCAGGCGGAAATTGGTATTCCGCCTGCGCCAAACGAGTGGTTTGACGCATGGCCCGATATGGATGATTTGGAGCGCCAAACCGGTATACCAGCCGCCGCGCTGAAATGGACGTATGCACTTTTTCAAAACTGCTACGAGGGGGCAGCAGAAAAAACCCTTTATGACTGGTTTCAGCAGCAGAAGCCAGAAACCGGAAAACCAGGGCGTGGGCATAAAGCCCATCGCCGCATCACAAGCCATTTGATGGACTGCGCCCCCACCTGGGACAGCGGTATCGACGAAGTACGTCGATACGCACATGACCACGGGAGGGAGGCCCTGGTAGAGGCCCAGGCCTATTGGTACAACAAATACGCGGCCCAGGCCGCGTTCGTCAAACACTACTACAGAAACTCCCCTGCTATGTTTTAGGACGCCTTATTGTGGCACGCCTGAAGTGGTCACATATCTTCGGTTCACACGAGAACACTGAAACGACTGCCAGGCACACCGGCACGCTGCCTGATATGCAGGCAGCGTTAGCTGCTGCGCAGGAGGTCGATCACCTCTGGCAGCAGTATGGTCGGCGCTGGCGAGCGCTCCAGACGACCAATCGCCCCCCCAATGCATAAAACCTGCCCCGCGAGAGGAATACCCAACATCTCCTGGTTCTGACACAAGAGCCAGGGGCTTTTTCTTATGCTGACCGACCAATCACGGGCAACCAGCGCTGAAACCGTGGCGGCGCACGCAGCGAAGTTAGCACGCGTGGCTGTCCATCGTTGGCGATGAGGTGCAGCGTTGTGTCCAGCCGGACAGCATAGGCCGCGTCCACGCCGCCTGCGGAGAGCGTCCAGGCAACGACGGCGGGGTCACACGTCTCTGGGAGAAGCGCCGGTTGTGCATTTTCAACTGCCAAGCACACTGGAATGGCGCTTGTCCACGCAACGTGGAGGCCGTCAGCGTGCCACACGGCGCTCAGCTGCGGCGGCGGCGCAGGCACCACGAGCAGCGCCAGGACGAGCGCACCGCACAGGCGCAGTCCGATCATGACGAAACAAGCTCCGCCCATACCGCATGCAGCTCGTCGAGCATCATCTCGTAGCGCTCCAGCGCAGTGGTGAGCACCTCCACTTGCTCAGTGCTGCCCACTTTCTTCTGCACCCGAAGACTAATTTCCGCCCGATACTGCTCCTCTTGTACTTGTTCCATAAGACCCCGAAGAACGTGTTGCCGAGCTGTTACAGACAATTCCATGATGGTTTCCTTTCTAAAAACTGTTTACGGTTTCGGCTCTTGCCGACAAAGCAATGCTAATGCTGCCACTTCCTGACGCAGCGCGTGGATCATTGCGAGGATCGCGCCATTATAGTCAACGGCGAGCGTCCCATCTGGCGCTGCTGAGACGACGGCGGGGAGAACAGCCTCGACTTCCTGGGCGATCAGGCCATACTCAAGGCGCTCGGAGCCGTGTCGCTTGTATTGGCGAATCGTGAGCGCGTGGCCTGTCTCAGCGCGGATTGGCTCGATTGCCGTCTTAAAGACGCGGTCTGATCCAATTGCCCAAGCACTGCTCACCCAGTTGTAGAGGTCATCGCGACAATACAAAAGTGGACTATTGGCATTGTTGACGAGCGATAGCGCATATGTCGCACTGGAATTCCCAACGCCTTTAATTGCAAGCGCGACGCCTGCATTGATCGGAAGGCGGATCGAACCATTACCAGAAGGAACAGAAAAATGTTTTCCGCCGTATATCTCTACTGTTGCACTGGACTGCATCCAGAGGCCACCGCCGTAATCCATGTTTAGCCAGCCCGTTGCTCCCTTGCTGCGAAACCATGCATCGCAAAGTACTGCGCCATTTGCAGCAATGCTTGCATTCGTTCGAATGGCAGCACCGCCGCCCCAGCTAAATGGGTTCGAATCGAAGGTTATGCCGTAGGCCGTTTGATTCCCTGGATGAACATAGCCTCCTGCGACGACCGTGCCTTGGACGCTCAAGTTGTTGGTATTGACCGGATCATAGGTTGGTGAACCAATGGAAAGCCCTGTTGAAATCCTCGTTACACTCGGATACAAAATAAGCGATTCTTGGACGGCTCCCACCGTCACATACAGCGACACACGTGCTGAACTAAAATATCCTCTTGCGCTAATAAGTCCCCAGTTTGCTCCGTTTTTGTTGGTACCAAGCAACAAAACCTCACCCTCGTTATCGTTGACACTCCCTGCTGCGGTCGCTCGTAGCTCAAGGCTTCGCGCATTGCCATTATCAAGCGCCGTGATGGTGCCATATGACACATTCGCCGCGTCTTTGAATTTGATCATTCCCTGATCAAGAGGAGACGCTCCGGTCGCTTTGATCGTAATGCCTTCTGTGTCCAGCACCACGTCACCGCCGCCTGCGGTGATCGCGCCCGTCGTGTTGATCCATGCCTGCGTGGTTGTCCCTCCGCGAAAACGTAGATAGCCATCGCTGGCTGTCCATTTCAGGTTGGCGCGATTGGCAGAATTATCGCCCAACAGCAGATCGCCTGCTGCCATGCTTTCGCCGTTGTAGGTTTGCGCCACGCTAAACATGCTCAAAAACGTGGTGGCGGGCGCGCTTGTATTCGTGCCGATCAGCAAATCGCCATCGGTCTGGGCATCCACCTTGACTACCGTATTTGTACGAAGGCGAAGGCCACCGCTATCAAGCAGGAGATTACCCATACCGGCAGCAACGGAGCCAACCGTGATCGTGCCGCTGGTGTCCCACTGTCCCAATTTGGTCGATCCCCGCATGATGCGGAGGCCGTGTGTTGCGTCAACGCTCAGCCATGGTGTCGTCCCTCCAGCGCCGGTGTACCGCCCAAGCGCTGCGCCATACGTTGTGGCGCTATAATCATACAGCCCATTCAGGTTGCCCAGTGCCCAGTGTTCGGCCCACGCGTTGTATGTCGTGCCGGTACGCACATTGCCAACAATAGTAGGGCCTGCTTGCGTTGCACTCTTGATCCCGCGCAGACTATAAAGATCAATAAAACCATTGCCGGTCTGTCCAGTATTAAACAGCGCAGCTCCAGCGTCCCATGCGTTGGCTCCCGTGCCATCAAGGTCACGCACGACAGTATACGTGTACGGGCCGCTCCCTGTTGCTGCTGAGGCGATCTGCATAAACTCAACACGACCCTCACCCTCAGCATACACAATATCGTTCTGCTGGAGCTGATTGTGCTTGACCGTGATGGTACTACTCCCGCCCCCTGTGACCGGCGCAGGCGCAAGGACGAGGCTTGCCGCCATCGTGCGTTTTGCTGAGCCATCAGTGACCGCGCCTGTGCGCGTGCCGGTTGCGCCGGTCGCGCTCAGCGCTTCCGTGGCACCAAACGCTAGCGCCACGGTGGTACCACCGCTCCCGTCCCAGGTTTCCGTCATACTCGCAGGTGGCGTAATGAGTTTCCCGGTTGATCCGGTTGCAAGCATGATCAGGGTGGTCGGTGTTATTGTTGGGCTTAGACTCGGCGCGGTAACGGTATTGGCGATTGCATTGACCTGGCTGGCAACAGCGTGAATCGGGGTCGTCGGATCAGCACCGCTCCAGGCACTCAGCGTGAGCAGCCATGTCCCAGACACGCTCCCGGTAAATGTGTAGCTTGTGCTCGGCTCGTTTGCGCCTGCGTTTTTCCAATAGACCGCGTGAAACGTATTGGGTGCTGCTGCCGTATCCTCAGTCACGGCAAGCGCCACGCTCCAGCCAGCAGGCGGCGTTATATTTTGACTATCAGCACGACCCGTTAGATAGGCAAGCAGCAGATGCCCGCTCAGCGTCCCCGCCGGTGGCGTTTGGCTAATTTGCGTCGCGCTCGATGCAATCGCAACACTGCTTGCGGCAACGAAAAGCGGCGCGGTTGGGGTTCCACCTCCACCGCCGCCCGTTGCAAGCAGATCAGTCGTCAGCACGGTTGTGGGGCCAACAAGGATTCGTCCACCGATGGTTGCAATCGTGTCTTGTGCAACGAGGGTTTCAACATGTAATTCTGCCGCGTGAATGCTGAGCCATTTTTTATTGATTAATCCCAGATTTTGATCGTATGTCGTCTGGGGCCGAACATCCTTGCCGCCAGCATCGACAATCACATCGCCGGTTGGCGCAATCGTCCAGCTGCCGCCATTATCGATCACGAAATCCATGTAATGGCTACTGTCATAGCTCAATCGAAGTTGTGGCCCACCAGCAGAAACGCTGGTGATCATTGCCGCGCCAGGAGTGAGTGACCCAGCTGTCATTTTTCGACTAACGCTCACGTCAACGGCTCCGCCCAGCGCATTATTGTCTATGATGAGATGTTGTGCGCCACCACGACGCATCATGACATCAGGAGTCGCACTCCCTGATCCCAGCAGCAGCCCGGTGGGGAGCAGCGTGAGGCGTGCGTGAGGATCGCCACTCGCGCCTGCCTGGATCACTGGACGATCAGCCGGGAGGGTTGCCGCGATCAGGCTCCCGCTTGTCAGGCTCGGCGCGCTCAGCACGATGGCATGCGCCGTGGTTGCCGAGGTCGTGACGCGCAGCGCGGCCTCCTGTGCTGATCCCGTAATATCAAGGCGGGCCGCGCTGGCTGTCATGCCGATCCCCACGCGCCCAGCTGCAGCGTCCACCACCAGGGTGCTACTCCCCAATGTCAGTCCGCCACTCGCGCTCGTCGTGAGCAAACTCATCGTGGCCCCCGGCGCGCTGCTCCCTTGTACCGCATGACTATGCCCTGCACCTGCCATGTTGAGGCTCGTTGCACTGATCGTGAGCGGCGTGTCAAGCTGAAGCGTGACGGCTGATCCGCTCGCGCTGCTGCTCAGTCCGTTCCCGCCGACAAGGGTGATCTGATCGTTTTCATCCGGTGTCGTCGTGCCGCTGTCTGCTGCCAGGCCGACGAGCGCGGCATGATGCGCGTCTGGCGACGCCGCGTGGGCACTGAGATCGACACCATCAATGGTCACGCCCGCGCTCACGGTCAGCGCACCCACCAGCGGCACACTTCCATCGGCACGGAGCACATCTGACGGTGTATTCGGCGGCGGCACGCCGACAACCGTTGCGCCGAGCGTCAACCCGCGAGTCGTGTGCGCCTGCGGTATGCGATCAATGATTTTGTCTCGTGCGTTTTTTCGAGGCATTTCCTTTATTCCCATCCTTCCTGAACAAGGCGTATATCGGCGCCGACAACCGCATACGGCATGCCAGGGAAAAGACCAGGGAACGCATCAAACGCCACACGTTTGGTCTCAATCGCATCTTGCGCCGTCAGGCGCTCTTCATAAGCCCAGGTCATCACGGGCGTGCGATCTGGCTGCGCAGTTGCTGGGCCATAACACAACAGCACATCGCGTCCAGCAACCCACAGGACGTCATGTGCACGACGCCCCATCGCATGACGGAGGCGGCTTTCTGCACCAAAATAGTGCCGCTGTCCAGCATCAATGCCGGGTGTCCAACGGCTGAGCCGCACACGATCAAATATATCATTCGCTGCCTGAATCGAACTGATGACTGCGGCAATGTGTGCTTGAATGGGATGCAGATGCGTTGTGCGGAGCGTACCGTAGCTGAGTGTCTCAAGCGGCGTGCGCAGTGCCGGGAGGGTACTTGCGGGATAACTGGCGCGCTGTGTATAGACATCAAGAAGGCTGTAACGGCTGCCAAGCACTGCGCCGCTCCCGGCGACCGTTACCACCTGGACAATGCGAAGATCGAGAATAGCATTTGCCGCATAGCCACTAATATCAATGTCAAAAAGATACCACCCGTAATCTCCAGCGTGCCAGGTCGGAGACGTGGCAACCGGAGAACCGCTTATGAATACTTGCAGCCATTCAGTATCATTTGTGCGAACATGATACTGAACACTGATCATCAGGCGATTGGCTCCATTGCTCTGACTGATCGATCCTGTCCAAATTGTCCATTGATCAACACGATCAAGGAAACTCATGTGCTGAACACCCATAAAGGCACTTTGCAATGTCGTCGCCATCACGCGCATGCACCAATCAGCAGCACTCCCCAGTTGCAGGAGCGCGGCGCTGTCAAGCGTACTCCCGAACAATGCCGGAAGACTGGGCGCGCTTCCCGTCACGCCACTGACCGGTGATACAAACGCATCGTAGCATTTATAGCCGCGTGCGCCGGTATGCACGACCTCAACAATCATATCCACCCGCTGATAGTCAGCATAGCCCCGCGCATGAATGGCAATGGTGATGGCATGCGCACCGGCAGCGTAACTTTGATTCACGACAAGCGTTTCGTTGAGCCACACACGGAGCGTACTGGTGACTGGTAATCCCACATGCACATGCAATGTTGTAAATCCAATGCGATGCAGCCAAGAGCCAAAGGCCAACGGCGTTGGATTCGCATCATAGTTTTCAAATGGCTGATCAATATATTCGGTTGTGGCGCGCCGTCCTCGATAGGCTAACGATTCAAGATATCCTGCCTTGATCCGGAGTCGATTGAGACATTGCCAAGCGCTGAGCGGTTGACCTGCGGTAAGCGCGAGTCCGTAGGGATACGTTATAAGCATACAGCCATTCCTCAGTAACTGAGCTGACGCGTGTCACTGTCAGCATAGACCGTGTCCAGGAGAAAAAACTGATCGTCTGTGGGGAGACCTGCCACGCTGACAACATCCAGTTCCATTCGCGCTCCCGTTTCCTGCACACGCACGGCAACAATACGCATAGGCACCATAGCAAAACCATCATCAGGAAGATTGAGCGTTACACGCTCGCCGAGTTTTCGATCAGGATCATACAACAATGACAGTGTGACAACGGGGCGTGTTTGTCCATAAAAACTCGTATAGAGCGAGCCGATCATCTGCGCGTGATCTGCCGTTTGGATCAGTACCGCCACATCATCGCTTATTTCCAATTGTGGTGTCCCGTTCCCAATCACCAGTTGCTCGTCGCCAACAACAGCAACAGGACGACCGCGCAGCATAATGCGCCGACAAACGACCGTTTGACCGCTACTGCTACTAATCTGAAGTGTCGCACGCGCAGCTCCGATTTGGGTCAGCGTGGCAGTAATGCCTGTGGCGGGTATACCTCCCAGTGTTGTCACGAGCACCGCATCTTCCGGCAATGTGGGAGCGCCAGAAGAGGCAAACACATAATCATACACGGGCACCGCCATATCGCAGACAATGGTGATCGGAGCGCCCGGCCCAATGAGGCGTGGTGTTGCATCTTCATACACTGCCTGCTCCAACTGGAGCAGGCGATTGGTGACACGACATCGGACACTGGCGACCATATCATGAGCATCGCCAGCAATCTGAAACGTGTCTATATGCGCGCTCGTGATCGTCATGGTGCTGGGGCCTGCGCCAAACGAGAGCGGATTACTATAGGCAAAAACGCCATCAGGGCGTTGCACCACTTGCCCACCACCGCCCGTACACAAACGTTGCAGCTCATCCCAGGCATTTTCTCCAGCAACCCACGACCAGGCGGGCGCAATCAAGGCCGCCTGGCAGGTGTAATAAAAAAGCGCCGCCGGAAAACTAGCCTGTTGTTCAAGCGGTCGTCCACCACACATCCAGAATATATAGTTGATGATCCCGCCACGCCATGTGCTTATCGCTGGGTCTTCCTGCGTACTCCCTGACGTCGCCGTTGCCATCAGGCGTTGTGCCAACAGCGGCGAATAGATGGGGATTGTGCTCAGCAAAACGTCAAGGCCTGCACATGACCACGTGATCGTGTCCCCATCTCGCGCGTAGCGCATCACGATGCCACGAAAGGCATCGACAAGATTGCTTGTTGCAAAACCGAAAGAGACACGCACTGGCAATTGCGCCCAGGGGAGTGCGCGCAAAGCAGGCGTATCCGCGAGCACAATAGTGCAGGATGCTCCAACACTCGCCCCGAAGGCGACGCCATGCAAATCAGCACTTGTGCTATGCTGCGGATCAGCATCCTGTACATCGTCAGGATCAATGCTGTTCCATATCCCGTTGAGCCAGTAGGCGATTTCGTAGATAGGCTGCGTCGTCGTGGCTTCAATTTGTTCACGGCTCGGTGGGGTCATAACACCTCCGTGAGGGTCAGCGTCACATCATACAAAATCGTCTGATTGTCAGCGCTGAGCACCGTGCTTTCGCTTTCGCAGAGATCATCAAGGAGCTGAACGGTCGCCGTTCCGCCATGCTCGTCGATAAGCGTGAGAGGACTTGTGCTCGTCGTTAAGGCGCGGAGATTTGACACCATGCTCCATGGGATGCCATGAAGCGCGAGCGTATATGTTGTTATGACCGCTCGTAGCGCTAATCGGCTCGCTCCGTTCCGCGCCTGAAAGCGCGTTCCAATGCGCGCATCGCTACGACGAATGCTTGATACATCATATGGAATTCCCTGGATTGTAATGCGTTGAACAGTCATGATGCAAAAGGCCTTGTTGTTTTTAATGACCGGATCGCGCTCTCGACGTGTTGCACGGCGGTTTGCACGGCGTCAACAGCCTCTCTGACGGCATGCAATCCATCGGTAATCGCCTCCTGGCTGCTTTTGACCGCCTGACTAGCGGCGGCATCCTGCACAGGTGCAGCGTTTGTTCTTGTCGCACCGTCCCCGGTTGCCGTGGCGGTCGTGCTGGGCAGTGGCGGCGATGGCGGCGGTGGCACGCGACTCGGTGGCGGAAGGGTGGCGGCGGTGGCTTTTCCCACTTTTTCATTATAGGTCGCCTGCATGCGATCCAGATGCTCTGCATAACGCCGTTCTTCATCAGCATAGCGACGTGCTGATTCCGCTGCGAGTGCACTTCCTTGGCTGCGGATACGGGCAAGTTCATCCGCATCTGCTGCTGCCTGGAGCGCGGCGACGCCTTCGAGATAGTGCGCCTTTCCTTCATCGCCATCTTTCCGCGCCTGGGCAATTTCTTGCTGGAGCGTGATTTGCGCTTCGGCGGCCTTGAGTGCCGCTTCACGATAAGCCGCCGCAACATCAGCGCCTTGTTCAGCGGCAATGGCGCTTGTCTCCTGCTCAATCTGCTCATACGCGGCGCTCATACGTTGCGCTTGCGCCTGATCCATGTCGGCAAGGCGACGGTAAAAGTCAGCGCGGCCTCGTAGTCGTGTACTATGAAGTTGCGCTTCCGCCGCCGCACGCTTTTGTGCGCCATCAGCCGCAATGTCTGCCATCGTTTCTTGGTGATCCTGCTCGATGTTTTGTCGTTGCGTCGCTGAGTCGCGCTCTATCTCCGCAAGCCGTTGTGCTGTCTGTTGCGCTTCTGTCACACGGGGAGCGCTGCTGCCACCGCCGCCGCCACCGCCGCGTGATACTGGACGAGCGCTCGTAGCGGCGCGCCGCGCCGCCGTCGCCGTGGCGGTCGTGCGCGCCACGGCTTGCTGCGCGCGTGCCTCTTGCTGGAGTGTCGCCACGCGCGCAATATCAGCATCCGTATTGCCCCGTCGCCCTGGCGCGTTATATCCTGCGCCACCCTGGGTAAGATCGCGTGTTTGTTTGGCTTGCGCAGCAAGCCGGGCTTGTCCAGCAGCAACAGCCGCTTGTGCTGCGACGAGGCGATACGCGGCATCCTCTGTGATTTGGTATTGTGCGGCAAGCGTGGCGGCGGCTTGCGCGCTTGTCATCAGTCCAGCGGCGACCGATCCACCGAGACCAGCCAGCGTCGCTTGAACGGCGGCGAGGGCATCACCTTGAGCGGCACTTGCCGCTTTTTGTTCTGCCTCAGCTGCAAGATGGTGCGCCGCATCAATCATGGCTTGGCTCGTTGTCTGTGTGGTTGCCGTGAGTTGATTTTGTGCAGCGTCCAGCGTTTGTGTCGCATCCGTGACGCGGGCTTGTTCTGTCACGAGCGCGGCACTCTGTGCATTATACTCAGCAGCGGTTATCGCGCCTGTGGCAAATTGCTGTGCAAGCGCATTGAGTTGCGCGTCTAGTTCAGCGGTCGCTTGTTGTGCAGGCGTTAAGACGCCGATTGCGCTGAGCAAGCTACTGACAAACGTAATGTTTTCGGCGCTACTACTCGATGTCGCGCCGCTCAATTCCTGGAGCGTCACCACGAGCGCGGTAAGCGTTGCGTTCGCCTGTTCGCCAGTTGCGAGACTTTGCATCAGCGCTGTTGCGCCCTCAGCAGCAGGGGTCAAAGCTTGGCTAAGCATCGCGCCAACCTTTAATTGCACCGCTTCCGCACTGGCGGCAAGCGCGTTCATGGCTTGCGTTTCACGGCTGATGGAACCAGCAACACTCTCGCTCGTGATGCCGATCTGGTTCAGATATTGATCAAGAATGGCGAGTTTTTGCTGCGTGGAGATACTCTCATCACGCAATGCGGCTAAGGCCGCTTTGGGGATTTCGTAGCGTCGTGCGAGCGACGATGGATCGCCTTCGAGCGCTTCATTGAGTGCTGTACGAGCGCCAGCAATACCCTGTGTGGGGTCTTTAATACTTAAACGCTGAGAGAGATCAATGAGTTGTGTCAGTTCTGCTCCGCTGGAGCGCGCAACCGTAATAAGGCCCTGAATGCCTTGAATATTGTCTGCGAGCGATCCACCAAAAAGGCGTTGTTGCGTTGTTGCCGCTTGTAAAGCCTCGGCGTACAGGCGAGGCGATCCAGCAAGCGTTTCCAGCGCACTTTTGGCATCCTTGGTACGATTTGCGAGAAGGATCGCTTCTTGCCCATACTGGCGTAATGTGTCAACGGCAAAAGCCGCTGCGAGCGGCCCTGCGGCCCCGGCAAGTTGATGGAGGGCACTTGTCGTTTTCGGGATCGTGCTTGCCGCTTTTGCCGCTTGTTCCTCAAGCCGCGCAAGCTGTCCGTGCATCGCAATTGTTTGCGGTGTCGATTGCCCAATCACGCTTAAGGATGTTTTCAAGCGCCGGATGGCGGCGTCTGTTTGTCCAGTCTGCGCCTCAAACCGAGCCATAGCACTCTGCAAACGAAGAACGCCCGCTTGACCCTGCGCCGTTCCTTGCGCGAGTCCATCACCGACGCCTCGCCCTGTTCGTGTTCCGGCCTGATCGGTTGCAACCAAATCGCGGCGGAGTTCTGTCAGTAGGCGTTTAAGATTGACATCACGACCACTGATTGTGACCGAGAGAGAATCGTCACTCATGCCATTGACTCCTGAAGGGCCAGCAAGCGATCAGAAAGGGTAGGGTCAGCCTGACGGCGCTGTCGCTCCGCTGTCAGTAAGCGGGCGACTGCCTGATCGAGAAGACTAGAGGTTGGCGTTACCTGGGGTACCGATGGAAGACGGCTTCCGGCTGCCGCAATGCAATGCGCGGCCTGGTGCTGCGCCATAGCCGCAAGGTCTTCCGCGATCATACGCAGAAGGGCGGCCCGATCATGAAGGACGGCAGCCGTATGTAGGCCGCGCTGCTGAGCAATACGCGACGCCCAGGCAGGCAGGATACCCGCAAGCGCACAGACGCTTGCATCATGCGTGCGCTGCTGCCGACTCATGATCGGGTGGCGCGGTGGTGAGTGTAACAAGGAGAACCTCGATTTCTGCCATTGTTTTATCTGACAAGCCCCAGACCAGATCGACGAGCTGGCGCATAATGGCAGGATTACTTTGCATTATCAGCGTCTTTGCGCTAATGTCGTCAAGGGAAGGCACCACCATGCAGCGGCGTATTGTCTCAGCTGCAAAAACCGGGTAATCCGTGTCATCAGGCAGGACGGTACTCCGCCGATGAATCGCGAGCCGCTCCGCCCGATGAATTGCATCCTGATCTACCAACGAGAGGCTACGAATGCGCCACTTGAGCGGAGTGCCATCAGCGCGCTGCCAATCAGGAATGAGCACATCAACCTCGGCACGATCCGCCTGTCCAAGGGCATCGTGGATCGTACCGTAGGTCGTGACAGTTGGTGGCGCAAAGGAAATAAGCTGTGCCATGGCTAGCTAGCCGATCCGGCAGCTACCGTGGGAATCCCTGATCCCTCCGCCTCGAACGTCACACCGCCCTTCGCCTCTTGTTTGTACGTGTACTTACTATAGGTTGTGGTTGCTTTCGCAAAGGTAAACTTCGATCCTTTAATGGTGTCAAACACGAGCGTATCAGGCTCAGTTCCCACAAAGTATGCCTGTTGCAGACCCGCAACAAAAGCGTCGCTGTCAGCGTCTTCCCCTGTCGGCGACACATGCCCGCTAAGCTTAAAAGTGATCTTTCGCCCGGCGGGAATATCAACCGTGTTGGGATTGCCAATCCACGGCCCAGTCTCCTCTGTTTTTACTTCAACAGCAACTTCCCAGTCACCGACAAAAAAACCTTGACTGGTTGCAGCACCAAGTGTTAAGGTAATTTTTCCGTTCGTTCCAACAATAGGTGTGCTTGCACCGGCTGCCATAGGAAAACCTCCTGTTTATGTGATGGTGATGGTATAAACAAAGCCAGCCGCCCAAATCGGGCTGTCACTGGCAGGTATTGGTGGAAGTGGACGGGTAACAAGAACACGAAGTGTTCGATCCGCATGCGTGTAGCGTCCAGGAAGGGAGGTGGCAATGGCTATCGCCACATCGGACGCGCCTGCTTCGCTTGCCGCAAAAACGCGGATTGCAATCTCGCCTGTCCAGATGGTCTGCCCAATGAACGATTCAGCACGCCCACCCCGATCATGACTATGCCACACGATACAGGGAAGCGGCACGCCGACCGGCGCTTGCGATGCATAGACGTTGCCTGCGACAAACGGGCCAAGCTGACCCACAAAAAAGGTCGTCAGATGGCTGATAGCGGTCGGAATGGCGTTTGGGGCACTCATACAAGGAACGGCTTTAATGCATCGCGGATAGCCCGCTTGATGTCAATTGCACGGACAGCAGGGCCAAGAAAAGGTTGTGCGGGATACGACGGATCGGTCGTGCCATACTCAACGAACCGCGCATGGTCAGCGGTGAATCGCACATCATACGTGGATGTGCCGTTTGGCGCAGACGGATGCACAGACCCAGAATCGCGTAGCTCCCCTGTATCGACGGGGGCCAATTGTGCCGCGAGATCAGCCACCATGGTGGCAGCCTGAAACACGCCACGATCACAGGCGGCATCCACATTCGTCTGTAGGCGATCCCAACGGGAGAGTTTGAGTGTCATGACAGTTTTACCTCCGTCAACGGAAATGTTGCCGCTGTCTGAATGGTTTGTGTTCGTGCGGCTCCAACCGCAAACCAGCAATCGCGCACATGAAGCATATCTCCCGCACGCGTTGCACTCTCGATACGTGTGATCCACTGCGGCTGATCACGTTCGGTCAAAAGGCCATCGCGAGCCTGGCTTAGTCGTCGTGAGGTCGTCAGCAGCCCGAGTTCAACATGCACGATTGGCCAATCACGCACATCGCCAGACTGAGGGCCTGGCGGTTTGCGATGCACCGTTCCAGTCTCGGTCATCTGTGTTGCGCGGGCTTGACACAATGCGTTATATTCCTGAGCCGTGAGAAGGGTCATGGGTCAATACCCGGCAACGGCTGTGGCGTGGCATCGCGCTGGGTTGCATCAACAAAAACTGCCTTTCCTGCAAGCACGAGCGCATCGGCCTCGGTTGTTGATACCGTACCGACCGCGCCAGCTGGAAAAATAGTGACGCCATCTGCGAGCACAAACGGCACGAGGGCACGAATTGATCGCAGATCCAATGCTTTGCGCTTTGTTGTCATGGGAAAACCTCTCTAAAAAACCTGTTCAACACGTCCAGTGGTGCTCCCGCGTGGTGCACCAGAAAACGGATACCGTTGTGCTGCGCGCTGAGCAGCAGCATGCCCAGCGCGCAGCGTTGCAAGCCGATCAGCATATTCCAAGGTCACGGCATCAGCACTCATTTTTGAGGCCAACATACCGACGTGTGCAAGAACAGCCGTGAAAACCGCAGGCAGAGCGGCGGTATAATCGCCGCCCGCCTGCGTCAAGAGTGCCTGATACGTTACGTCATCCAGCCATGATGGGTCGGCAGTGTCGCCAACCGCGAGTCGTAGATGATCGATATCTGTTACGAGCGCAGGATTAAACGGCATAGCGCCTACTCCGTTCCAGCGATCACAATCCGTTTCGGGTCGAACACGACCGGCAATTCATTGCAGGCCGTCTCGCCGCGTAACGCCCAAGGCCGATGCTCAGGGGTGTAGACACGCGCCCAGCGCCCAGCAAGGCCGCCGCCTTCAACGGTGGGGGCCAAATGCATATAGCCAAGGAGACCCGGCGTGTCCAGCGGCACACTGCCGCTTGCCACTGTCCAGGTATTCAGCTGCGGTACGCCAACGCTGGTCATGACATTGTCTGGAAAAAAGGGAACTTGGACAAGTTCTGGTGCTTGACCAGCAATCGTTGCTTGTCGGATGACATCACCGCTCTGATCGATAATCATGAACGAGACAATGTCGCGCACGTCAGAGGTAAACTGCTGCTGCGCATTTATTCGTCGAACGGTGGCAGTAAAGGCATCCTGATTCGTAACGATCAACTGATTGACCGGATTACTGATAATTTTCAAATAGGTTGCGCGACTAACAAAACGATAGTCAACGCGACCTCCGAGTGCAAGATCACTTGCCTGAATGTCAGCCCAGAATTTTGATGCACTTCCGCCATAGGCATCATTGCCGGTACGAACGGCGAATTTATGCGCGGCGGGTAACCCGTAATCGACCTGAAGGCGAATGCCATTAAATGTCCAATCAATGGCACCCCTTCCAAAAACTTGTCCACGCATCCATTCAGCAGTATCAAGCTGTGCTTGGGCTAGAAGACGAGCAAAATTGAGCACCTGCTGCGTAATTGCCTCGGTGCTACTGCCACCGCGAAGTTGTGATTGCATCACGAGTTGTTGTAGATGACGCAACGAAGCCTCTGGAAGATCAAGCGCGAGCGCGACCTTCGCGGATTGCTCCATAAACGTGCTAACGCTCATGACACCGCTTTCGGGATACGGAGAGTCCATGCCGACGAGACCTGCCATCACCGCCCGTACCGTGATCGTGCTATCCTTGACGGTGTAATCCGGAATAGGTGTGTCTGGCAATAAGCGGCTAAACACATACTGTTGAGTTGGGCGTAATTCATTAATAATGCGCTGAGCCGCATTGGGGCCGAGACGAGCAAGCGCATCGGTGAAGGTAATGTCCATTAGCTTGCCCTCCCGTCGTTGTATGTGCGCCATGCAAAGCCCGTTCCAGCGGCGTTCAATTCTGTTTTGATGGGGGCTGCCAGCGTGCGCGGGGTGCCAGTCGCGTCAGGGAGCAGATTTTCATGAATGACGCCCCCAACGATCAGGCCGTAGCCGGTCAGGGCAGCGGTAGGATCGCCCTCGACGGCGGTTGTCTCAAGCAGGCCGACCGCCGGATTGGTGGTTACGACGCGTGGGCTGATTTTGCCGTTCCCAAGCAGTATTCCAACGGTTGCTCCTGCGGGGATGGTTTTCTTTCCGTCGGCGTTGGTGGCGCTGACCTGCGCCCAATCGATTTGGTGTCCACCATCACGATCAGCGCTGTGGGGATCGACGAGCCACCCAGGGGTGGCGACGGTTGTGGTTGTGGTTGCCATAAATGAAAACTCCTATGGCACGACGGCGTGCCGTGCCGTATTGATGGATGCTAAGTAGGCGGCGACTGGATCAGACGGCGACGCAGCGGCGAGCGGCTGTCGGACAGGGCTAGACCGTGCGGGACTCTGATCAAGGGCCGATAAAAAAGGCGCAATCGCTCCATCCTCCCGGATCGGGATAGCGGTGCCGTCGCGCACAATACAGGCCTGAGCGGGAGCATCTCCCATTGCAGGCGTGATCGTTACCTCCATATCGGGTGTGATCAGGCGGGCAAGCTTTGCCGCGTCCAGGTGGGCCGCATCGGCAGCCTGGCGAATAAGCAAATCTCGCGCTGTTTGGGCCGTCGCCGTGATCTGCTGCTGTAGCACATCAGGGGTCCCGAGCTGCTGATAGGCCGCCCACTGCGTGGCCTGCTCCGCCGTCAGCACAAGGTGTCCTGCGGGAAGTGCAGGGGTCGCAGACACCTGCTGGCGCAGCGTGCGGTTTTTCCCGCGCAGCGCATGATTGTCCTGCAAGACGACGGCGAGCCGCTCGGCTAATCGCACCGCATCGGTGCCATACCGCTCAAGCAGATCACTCCCCCGTGGGGCGAGATCGTCAACGGCGGAATCGTCAGGAGCAGCCGTATCAACGGCGGAATCGTCAGGGACAGTAGGCATACAAACTCCTTGAGGTATGCGAGGGGCAGCACGCATACAAAAACGCCCTGATAGGACGGCATTTTTGCTCGTTCCTATCAGGGCGCATGATGCGTGCTGATACCCGCTCTTTTGTTCTACTCAGTGTACGACGTTTTACGGGCGTTGTCAACCTTGGAGGGCGCTATCCCAAGAAGCCGCCCGACAAGCGCCCGTTGCTGCCCGATGCCGCGCTCCTGTTGACAGAGCGCGGCATAGAGCTGCTCCAGCTGCGCCCGCACGACGGGATGCTGCGGATCACGCAGTAGCAGATCAAGCACACTCAGATCATGACTTGACGGCATGCGGGGGACTTTCTGTCAGTAAAAAAGCAACCAGGGCGGGGTTGCGGCGTAATGTATCAAGCAGTGACCCGGTTAATGTCCGAATGGCCTGCTCTTCGGTGATCGTCTCACTCAAAGGCTCATGCAGATGCCAACAGCCGTGAAGCACCTCGTGCAGCAGCGCCAGACGCACATGATCAGGGTGGGTCGGTTGCAACACAATGAGCGCCTCTCCATAATCGATCAGCCCCCAAAACGGCTCGTTCGCCACAACCATCCGTGCGGCATACGCCGCAGCTGTGACGACGACGGCATACTGCACAGGGCCAATCTGGATCGTTGCTGGACACGTCGGTGCTGGCGGACGCCGGCGTGCGGTCATACGGGGCCCCCGTGCGCTGGCGCGGCCTGTAGGCGCAAACGCTCAGCGTCAGGATCGTCAATGCCAAACATGGTCAGCGCTGTCTCAAGGCTCAGATGCCCGGCATTGACAAGCTGGCTGATTGCCAACATATCAGTCGGAGCAAGCGGCCCCGCGCTCAGGCGGCACGCGGCCTCAGCGCGGACGACTGGGATTGGCATGCCCGCCAGGTCATGGCTCCACACAAAGACGGTCTCTAAAAGCCAGCGGATCGCCGCCTCAAGTGGGGTCGCCGTTGCGCGGAGACTGGTGATAAACTCGGCCCGCGCTTCCAGTCGTGACCGCCCACTGGCAGTAGCATCATCGCCCATAAGCACATGCAACTGATTCGTCTCCTCATGCAAGGCACGCTTCAGGGTCGCAATCGTGGCCTCAAACGTGGTCGTGGCAATCGGCTCCACAAAATTAATCGACGGGTTGGCATACCCCGTCAGGCGGTCGTCGGTATCGCGAACCTCCGCGCCTTGAAGATAGGTAACACCGCCGGGGCCAAGCGCGGCAGGCGTCACAACATAGCGTTGCCAGATGCCGGGGGACACCTGAATTGCGCCGCGCTCGTCTGGTTGCGCGGCCTGCCAGTAGCCGGGCGGCTGGGCATTGAGCGCCCAGCGCTCGCGGCTTCCCGCGAGATTGACATTGCGCACCATCTGCGTATACGCGAGGTTCAGCGCCTGCTGGAGCTGAAGGCAAGCGGGCGAGAAGAACGCCTCGCGGCGCAACTCATAGTGCAGTAGGCGGCCCCCAAGTTGGTAGCTCGCTTCGTCCACGACGGTGTCGCCGCGCAGCAGCCGCAGCACGGTCATCGTATCGCGCTGGGCCGTCAGCTCCAGCAGCGCATCGGTGCCATCATGAACGTGGGCAATGCCCACAGCGGGCTGTGACCAGGCGTCATCGATCACCGTTGCCTGACTCGCGGGCAACACCTGGATGGCGATAGCATGACACAGCGCATCCTGGGACGTGCCAGTGGGGAGATCGGGCAGCATCAGACGCCACACACAGCGCGTATCACGCAGCAAGAGGTCGACCGTTGTCTGGAGGAGCAGCCCCATACGGCGCGCATCCCACCAGCTCGTTAGGGCCGCCCCGACCGGCGTGGTCGCCTGGAACAAATCCCAGCGCGGCTCACGCCCCACGACACCATCCCGATGGCGATCACGCGCACGCCCCAGCACATCTTGCCAGATAAACGCCGCCGCAATGTCGCGGAGGGCCAGCGCTCGTGCAGCAGGATCATGGGGCAACGCGCCGATCCAGCCGCCGCCGCTATGCCAATGATCGCCTGCCAGGAACGGCGCAAGCCGCAGGGCAGTCTCAGACAGGGGCGGCAGACGATCCGCCAGCTGCGCGGCAGAGGCCGTGAATACCGTGTCAGTCACCATGGAAAACCCTCCTTGATTATCCGCCATAATAGCTATAGCTTGACGGCGCACGACGGACAGTGATTGGTCTCACCATCAGTCCATAGCGGGCCGCGTCATATGCATCATCGCCACCCTCGCCATCGGCATCGGTATCGATTTTCAACACATCTTCTGGGCGCTTGGGATCAGACAGTAGAAGCGGCATGGTCGCAAGCAAGCGCGGACAGCGGGTTGTGATAGCAACGGTTGGTGTCTGATGGCGGTGTGGGTCGCCTAAGCGCCGAAGCCATTCAGCGGCACCCGCAATCCGATCATTCGTCGCCGCTGTCCACTGGTAGCCCGCATCGCGCCATGTGGTTGCAGGACTGTGCCCACTGCTCTCGGTACCAAACAGATCGCCACCAGCAACACATGCGCTCAGGCGCGATGGCGTGAGGCCGTAGTGGGCAAGCATCGCCGTGACCGCCTCGGCATGACGCGGTATCAGCCAACGACGGGCTGCATGCTCGTCAACAAAAATGATCCGCCCATCACTTTCTTGTGCCACAAGATAGATCACCGTGTAATGTTGGAAGCCATAGTCCATGGCAAGCCACACACGCCAATGATCGGGGATCGTCGTAAGTGGTGGACACGCGATCCGATCATACTGCCAGTTTGTAAAAAACTGACCACCGGCGGCATCCCAATCCCCATCGCGCCACATTTTGCCAAGCACGCCATCCAGCCCAGCAAGCCACGCCCGATAGCCCGTGTCCAGATAGCGATTTTGATCAGCGTGCGCCGGAAGAAAACGGGTTACCGTTTCCGTACCAAACCGCCAAGGCAGCACAAACGTCTCACGGAAATACGCATGACCAATGCCGCCCGGATTGGTCGTCAGGTAAAGGCGCGGTCGCCAATCAGGCATGGTGGAACGAATCGATCCCCGTAACATCGTTAGCTTGGTTTTGCTGAGCTGTGTCACTTCTTCAATGGCGACGCCATCATACTCAATGCCTAAATATTGATCGATGTCGTCCTCATGGGCAAAGTGTCCTAGCACAATCCGGCTGCCGTTCGGAAAAACGACCACCCCGGCCTGAGCGCGATACTGATGTGGCGTCGCATACAGGATTTTGCGGCGAACATCCTCAAAGCTCTCCCGTGCAGCTTTCAGCACTTTCCGTAGAAACAACATTTTGAGACCCGGCATGCGCTGACAATCATCGAGTGCGATTTGCGCAAACACCGCATGCGTTTTCCCTGGCCCGCGTCGTCCACCGACAGCAATCTGCTCTGGGCCATCAGCCGCATCAGCGGCACGAAACGCCGCATGCCACGCAAGCTGATGCGGCTGGGCAACGTACCCGCCGCGCACAAACAGCGCGAGCTGATCGGGCGCGACCCCAGCGCGGCGGGCAGCACGCGCATAGCGGTCTATCGGACTGTCAGGATGCGGGTGTGGCATCATTGGTGTCAGGGTCGTCATACGCACGTAGCAGGGCCTGCTGAAACAGATCAATCGGAATACGCCCCGCATCAGGGCCGCTCAGCTCTTGTTTGGCTGGGGCATCTAAACCAAGAAGTTTTGATCGGCGCTCACTAGCGCGGATGAGATTGCCTAAATGCGTGGCTTCGCCGCTCGTTGTTTCTTTCCGAACACTCGCTTTAAGTGAGGCCCCGCCCTCTCCACTATCACGGCGCTCTGTAATGGTGGTTTCCTGCACACGTTTACTCGACTCCCAGGCATCCATCGCTTCACTGATAGCCCAAGTGAGCAATCGTTCTTCATGTGCGATCTTGTCCTCTCGTGCCTGATGCGTAGCAGCGTTCATTTTACGAATACGACTCCGTACTGCTTGGGGACTCATCGTAATACCATGGGTCTGCAATAATTGAGCGGCGATCTCTGTGCCGCTCAAGCCGCGCAAATCCATGGCATTAATCAGGCGGTCAAAGGCCATGCTTTGACGGGGGGTTGTGGCACGAGGGGCAGCCATAGACGAAAACTCCATAGACGAAAACAACGGGACTTTTCACTTTTTCATTAGTGTCATTATGACACAAGGCTCTAGTGTGCTATAATTATACTGTCAAACAAGAAAGGAAGGAAGAACGATGGCTATCGAATCGAACGGATGGAGCGTCAAAGGATGTTCCATCATTTATGCCCCACGAGGACAGGCCTTTGTCGTAAAGGGTTAACTGGGGCCTATCCCCCTCCACAGCTCTGACTCGTGATGAGCCAGAGCCACGCGCAAAGTGCACTCACGAGCGCCCCGCTCAGTGCACTGAGGAGGAGCACCACCACCATGGCGCTCCGATCACTCACCACAGCCACCCAAATCGCGCTGTCCACTGCACGATCCAGATCACCATGATCGTGACGAGAAGACTGACCACGACCGTCAGGCCGATCAGCCAGCGCGTCACACAGCGCTGGTAGCGCCGCAGCGTCTGCTCGCGCCGCCGCTCATCGGCCTCGCGCTGCTGGCGATACACATACTGATCGCGCTGATACGTGAGTTGGTTTTTCCACAAACTCTTCAAGTACTCGCGCATGGTGTCCGGCGGATTATCAAGCTGCTGGGCGATATTGACCACCACATGATGTTCGCCGCCGTGCCCGCCCTGAATAGTTCCAACCGTCGCGCCGACCACAGAGCCTGCATTGCGATCAACGTCCACCTCAACACCGAGGGGCGTTGTCGAAAAGTGCCAGGGCCATGTGCTTTTCATTCTCGACCTCCCATAGGACGCTGGCGATCCGGCGCACGGCGCTCCAAGGCATTGACACGCTGCTCCAGGTCATTGACGCGTGCCGCCAGTGTCTCGATCCGCTGATGCGCCAGCACACTCATACGGCTACTCGTGGCCGCCACTTGCTCAAAGACTCGCACGAGCAGCTCATTGAGCGCATGCCGGAGCATGTCCGCCTGGCGACTATGCAGCACATGCTCAACTCCAGTGATGACCGCGTCTACGGCGCGGGTCAGCGGGTGCTGAAGCGGGTGATCAGGATGATGAGGATCATGCGCCATTGCTTACCACTCCAATGCCTGAACCGTATTGGCTAAGATGGTCGCGAGTTGATCGTCAATGCCAAACCGCTGCTGATTATGCGTCAGGCTTTTGGCGATACTGTCCTGCTGCGTACGCTCGCTCGCGGCTTTCCAATCGCAGAGCATTTCGATGAGGTCGATCAGGGTCATATTAGTAATACCATCGGGAAAATGCTCAGGATGATGGCGATTGACCTGATAGTGATGCGCAATGGCCGACTGCGCCTCGGCAAGCGCCGCACGGTACGCCTCGGTGTCATAGGCCACATCCGTGAGCGCCAGCGTCAGCCGATCATAGCCGCTTTTTTCTGGTTCCCACAGTTTGCTTTCATCGTGATGCGCCGCCCGGATGTTCAGCTCGTGAATGATGGTCTGAAGCCGAGCCTGCACCGTGGCAATATGGGCCTGTGTATCGGCAGTTGAGTCATCGGTCATAATAATCCTATCCTGCTCAATCCAGTAATGGGTTCCACAGGGATTTCGAATTGATGGGCTTAGGCTCACCGAGCCGTCTGTGTGGGTGCCGAGTGTCCAGCCATCCCCACTCAGCGGCGTCACCGTGTGCATGCCACAGCCACAAACGCAGAGGTGGATCGCAGTATCGAAAAAGCGCGAGATATAAAGCTTTCCCGCTTCAAACGTTGTTGGCATGGTCTCGACCCAGATTGGCTCAAGCTCCGTAATCATGAGGCTCCTCGTAGCTGATTTGCAATGACTGCCAAACGTGCCCCGTAGTCCGCGCCGGGATCGGCCCAGCCCTGCCCGGTCGGGTTGTGGGCTGCACCGAGTTGTTTCAATGTCGGCGCGGAACCGCGCACATGATCGGGGAGTGGACGATATTGAAGCGCTGTGGCAATGGCCCGTCGCTGGTCGTGATAAAGGGTGGGCTCATGTCCATGCGGAAATGGCGCGATGGCCCGATCATCCAACGCATAGGCCAGCAGCCGTCCGATATGCGCGGGGATGCTGTGCGTGACCCAGGCGGAAAAGCTGAGGCCGTGCCGCCAGAGCCGCTCGGCCTCATCGTAGGCCCAGGTGGGCGGCATAGAATCGCGGGCGGTACCAATCCGCGTCTGCCCCGTTACGCCGATCCCGGCCGGGTTGCGACGCGGCCGGGCACACCACCAGCTTGTGAGATTCGCCGTCTCGTGCAGGCACTGTGCCGCCGCCAGCCAGGGATCGAGGCCCAGCGCCGTGCTCTGAAACCAGTACTGACTAGCAATGAGATGCACGTCCGTCAGCGCATACTGGCGCGTGCCCGCGCAACGGCGCTGCCAGGCCGCGACAAACGCATCATGCGCGTCGGGAACGACAGCACACAACGGGCTCGCCGCTGTGTAGGGGGGCGCAGCAAGCGCTGCTGTGAGCAGCGCGATCAGCGTGTCCTTGAGCGCATAGCCGTAGCGCCCAGGGCAGGTACGCCCTGGCATGCAATCGCGATGCGCCACCACATCAGGCCCAAGACCGGCCCAGCGATGCAGCACTGTGAGGGTGTCCACCAGGAGCGTGATCTGCGCCGGAGTGGGGAGCGTTGCGTCCCAATCGGCGACGACTTCGACGCCGAAGCGCCGGGCATTACATGGTCCAGCGTGGATGCCCGGCACGTGCAGCGGTGTCATAAGGAAGATGCCGTCGTGCGCGGTGCCTGCGGCAAGAAACAGATGGGGGCCGCGATCCCACGGCGGCTGATAGGTCATATAGTGCGCCTGCATGCTGCGAAGGCTTGCCGCGCCGCGCCAGAGGGGTTCATGGGGACGATAGGTGTTGTGATAAGTGGAACCAATGGGGGCAAACGAAGGGCGTGGCGCAGTTTGCAGCCACGCAGCAAACGCGGCGGGTGTCGCGAAGGAACGATTGAGATTGAGAAAGGATGCCATGACAGAAACCTCCAACCCAGCGCCTCAGCGCACACGGTCGAAGGTTTTTTGTATGTAGGCTAGTGTACCCGATCTTCCAGGCGATTGCAAGGGGTTATACGAGCAACCCAAAAAGACCCGCTATTTCGTGGTATCTCGCAGCGTGGTATACTAAATAGCGGATCGCCGCCGAACTCCAACACGGTCGAAGGTTGCGGAGAGCAGCGGCGATCTACCAAGGCAACCCCATACCGCGCTCCCAATCTTTTCGCTTGACGTGTACGGTTTTTCATACTATTATATGGGGGAAAATCCGTTTAACACTGCGAGACGAAATGAATGTGTTTCCCCTGTTTCCCCTGTTCGCCCAGGCGATCAAGCGCTACCCCGTGAGCGTGGCGCATCAGATGTTAGGGATTAAGAGCCGATCGCAGGTTTGTGCTTATCGCGCTGGGCGTAAGCTCCCGAAAGCAGAGCGCCTGCTGCTCTATCCCGATCTGACGGAGGCAGCGCGGCAAGACGTACAAGCGCTCCTCCAGACAAACGAAGAAGGCGTTTTCGCATAAGTGTTTGCATAAGTGTTTGCACGAGCGAAGGCGCTTTTTTGGTCTGCAAAAAGAACGAAAAACCGCCATTTTCCACTTGACATGTACGGTTTTTCGTACTATACTGACGATAGGTACGAAAAATCATACATGAAGGAATGCAAAAAGATGGAAATCGTTTATGATCGAGAAACCCACGACTATGCCATGTATCTCGATGGCGAACTGGTCGGCTTCGCTCGCACCTATCACGATGCTGAGGTCACGCTTGACCAGCTGCGCCTCGAACAGGCGCAGCACGCCGCGCCCCTGTCCGACCCCGCACTAGAGCCTCTCCCCGCCTCGGAAGCCGAGCTATGAATCCCACCCGTACCTGTCGGCGCTGCCTGAATGCGCAGGCCCTGGAAGCCTTTCCGGTGCTGCCCTCTGGCCATTTCAGTACGGTCTGTACTGGATGTCAGGGCACGCCACGGCAGTCACACGTCCTCTGCCCGATCTGCGGTATCCCCGCGCCGCAGCACTGGACGTGTGCCAAATGCGGCTGTCGGGGGCATCTCATCCCGCATACACAGGCAACCGAGCTGTGCGATTGGTGCCTGAAAGAAGAGAGGAACCACCCTCATGATTAACGTCGTTTATGATCAAGAAACCCACGACTATGCCATGTATCTCGATGGCGAACTGGTCGGCTTCGCTCGCACCTATCACGATGCTGAGGTCACGCTTGACCAGCTGCGCCTCGAACAGGCGCAGCACGCCGCGCCCCTGCTCGACCCCGCACTAGAGCCCATCCCCGCGCCCGGTAAACAGCTCGCGTTCTACAGCGAGCGCTATAAGACGGCGAAGCAGGCTGGCGACAACCAGACTGCTATCTATAGTCCCGTGCTACCAGACCTGTCTGATGCGCGACGGTGGCAGCGTTTCGCCGAGAGCACAGCCTATCGGCGCATCCTGCGCGAGGGCGACGCGCTTGATCAGGCGACAAGCAAAGAGCCGCCACCTATCGGGACAATTCCCGATGCCGTCTTGCAGGCTATCCAGCTCGCCCTTGATGGCGTTGTCGTGCCGGGCTGGATGGGCCCTCACGACGATATTGGGCGCGCCCGGCACGCCCTGAACACCGTGTATGCTGGGCGCGCTTGTCAGCTCGCTCGGCAGGGCATTGCGATTGAGCGTGCCTGTCAGCTCGCATGGAACGAGCTGTGGCACGCCCCGAACATGCCGGAGATTATCCGGCACACCCTCCAAGGAGGAACATCATGATAACACCAGCCTACTACGACAGCCGCCTGGTGACGCTGCCGCCGAAGCAGCACCCAACGTGCTGTCTCTGCGGCGAACCAGTCGCAGCCTATGCCAACGGCAACGCCTACTGCGAGCGGCATGCGCTCGCGCTGGTGCAGTGCATGCCGGATCAATCGCCCCCGCGCTACGGGGTACGAAAGGACGAAACATCATGAGAGACGACGGCGCGCTCCTGCTCACCCTGCTGCTGGTGGCGATCTGGTATCGCTATCAGGTCATGCAGTGGGAATCGGAGCGCGCCGCGCTCCGCGCAAAGCTTCGGCATGTGCGCGGCATACGGCAAGGACGGGCACGATCCATGCGACTCCTGGGCGGTCGCCGTGCCAATGGTCGAGCCATCCCCGCAGCTGCGGGGACGCCCTGCTATCACGAGCAAACCCAGCAAAACCAGCAATGTCGCCTGCCCGACGAAATCGGGCCCACGGAGCCGTGATCAAAGAAAACGAAGGGGGGTGATGCCAGGGAAAACCCTGATGAGGAAAAGGACAACGCTATCCCGGCCTGACGGGTGGCAGGGTGCCACGTTCGCCCCTGCACCACCCGTCAGTATATCGCCTCGTGGCACGTTACGCCACCCCATGCTCGCCATTGAGCAGAAGAAGAAAAAAAAGGAAACAGTATGACAATCGAATTTTTACCAACCGATTCCGTCTATCAAGAGCCATCCAATGGCTCGAATGACGGTTATGCTCGCCTCTACTGGATGAATGGCGAGCCACGGCTGCAAACACCAGGGCGCTTTTGGACATTTCCAGAACGGATGGACGAGGCGTCCATCCAATTGGAGTCGCCATGGAAGTCCATTGAGCACACTTTCAGCGATGGAGCGCAGAAGACATTATTGGCTAGTCCAGCGCTTCATCTTGCACCCATCTGCTGGCGTCAGCAGAATTTCTTGAAGGATGCCAGCGGCAATGTGGATTCCTGGCTTCCTGCTGGTAAGCGCGGGAAGTTTGCCCCCGGCGAGGGGGTTTACTTCGAGATGCTGACGTTCGTCGAAGGGAGCACGGAGGCTATGGTGTTTAGTGCAAAAGGCACAAAAACAGCTATGGCATGGCTTGCTAGCATTTTGCCGGACTATCGCAAAATGCGCGATGGTGTCCGGCAAATCCGAGGTGGGAAGCCGGTACCACCTTGGTGGTTCTGGCTCGCCATTCGCGGCGCGCTAGACGCGCAAAAGAAACCCGTGTACGAAAAAACGCTTGGAAACAACTATGTCACGCCACCCACCTGGGTGCATGACGATCTCTCCTCTCGCGACACATGGAAAGCCATGTACGTTGGGAATGAGCTTGCTGCACGCGGCGAGCTGCTCTACCAAGAAGCTGCCCTTTGGGCAAGCTCGCCCATTAGTGACAGTCATCAGGTCGTGCAGCAGGAGACCCCGTCTGGACGAAATACGCCGCGCCCACTAGAGGATGACAGCGAGATTCCTTTCTAGTCCCTCTATGATGGCTGAGCGTCCATCAAAAAACCGCTCACCAATTCTTTTTCTTTTACCATAGGATACACCATGAACTTGCTTACCACTGCGCTGCGCTACCATCAGGCGGGATTGACCGTTCTGCCAAATGATCCGGTCAAGAAATATCCCGTTGGTGTGCGTGGATGGGAAACGATAACCCCGACCGAAGCGCATATCCGTCAATGGTTTAGCACGGAACGACATGCTATTGGCATTCGTGATAGGGAAGGCCTTGATTTCGATAATAAAGGCCACCCAAGCGCAGAGGAACTGTATCATGCATGGTCGGCACTTGTAGATAAGATACGCCCTGGTTTGGTGCCTCGTCTCCTTTGTGAGCGAACACCGTCAGGTGGGTTTCATGTTGTCTGGCGCTGCGAGACGATCCAGGGCAATCAAAAGGTGGCTACCAGGCCACCAACGCCAGAGGAGCGTCAAGAGCACCCAAAAATGACGTTTGTCACGCTCATTGAGACACGAGGACAGGGGGGGCAGTTTCAGGTCGCACCCTCACCAGGATACACGCTCCTTCGCGGTGATTGGGCCGCACTCCCGTTGATTACCACGGAAGAACGGCAAGATGTCCTCGATTGCGCACGTGCACTTAGCCTGGCTGATACGCCGACGCTCCAACGAACAGAGCGCGAGAATAGCGCACCGTATGCGGCTGACGCTTCAGAGCGCCCAGGGGATATTTATAATCAGTATGCGCGATCCGATGTTCTCCCCATGTTGGAGCAAGAAGGGTGGCACGTTGTTGCATCGCGTGGCGATGCGGTTTACCTCTGTCGTCCTGGGAAACGCCATGGCGTTTCCGCCACCCTTGGCTACGTTGCCCCTGGCGTGCTCTATGTTTTTAGCAGCAATGCCAGCCCATTTGAGGCAGGGCGGGCGTATACACCGTTTGCGATCTACACCCACCTCAAGTATGCAGGCGATTTTCGTGCTGCTGCAAGCAGCCTTGCACAGCGCTACCGCATGCCAACGCGCACCATCGACGCGCAGACCGGTGAAATTCGTGATACGCCCCCCCTCATTCGTGATACTCGACGCGACTGGCGCGCAACGGGGATCACGCTTTCTGAACTACAACACAAACAATTTGAACCAGAGCGATGGGTTGTTGAGAGTTTGCTTCCCGAAGGTGCTTGTATTTTCGCGGCGAAATATAAGAGTCGTAAATCCTGGCTCGCGCTTGCGGTGGCGCTTGCCGTTGCCATGAATGGACGGGCGCTTGGACAATTGGCTGTTTCGAGTGGGCGCGTTTTATATCTTGATCTTGAGGGGAAGCAAGCGCGTATTCAGAAGCGGACAGGGGCCATTCTTGGCGTACAACAAGTGGAGTGGCCCAGTAATTTCCACATTTACACGAAATGGCCCCAGGGCGATGAGGGCATGCTTGAGCTCGAACATTGGTTTGCGAGCTATCCCGACACCGCTCTTGTCGTGATCGATGTTCTCGCGAGTTTTCGCCGCCCGATGCAAAAAAACGAGGATTTTTACCGCTATGATCGGGATACAGTCGATCCCATCAATGAACTTTTTGAGCGGCATAAAGCGGCTGGTCTCCTGGTGCATCACTTCAATAAGGGAAAACACGACGACATTATGGATAGCATTACGGGATCGACCGGACTGCCGAGCGCCGTCAATAGTATGTGGGGCATCACGCGTGATCCCAATAATAGCGAGCTTCAAATTCTGCACATAAAAGGTCGGGATTATACCAACGAAGATCCATTGTCCTTGCGGTGGGATCACTATCTCAATATGCATATCATCGAGGGATCGGCGCTCGAAATCTCGATGAGCGATGAGCGCCGAGCGATTCTCTCCTGCTTCGCTGATGAAAGTGCCCTC
>JADJVV010000007.1 GCA_016710435.1 Hyphomicrobiales bacterium
TGCAGGTGGAATTCGGCGGGAACCTCGCAGCTCGGCTTCGACGTCGTCAAGCGTGAGTTCGTTGACCGCAGCCCCGCCTTAAAATCGCTACGTAGGCCGTTCTGGGCCGACGTGGGTGAAACACGCGGACGGTGCGCATCCCCGCATCAGAGGCGATCACGAAGGGGGGCGCCAGACAGCGTGGACAAAGCCGCCTGGCCAAGCTGGCTGCCATGCCGTACTCGACGGCGTTGAACACGTCACCCGGGTATGGGGTTCCCAGGCTCGTGTGTGAAGCTGGCGCGTCTTCCGTGCGGCCAAGAAACGGCGGTCCTGGTTTGCGGCGTGCTGTCGAAAACTCTTAGAACACTGGGATGGAGATGGCTACAACGACACGCCGGTGCGCAGCGTTATGATGCCGGCCGGCGCGACGCCGTACTCGACGATTGCCCTCTTGACGCGCGTCTTGCGAGGATTCTGGAGGCTTCGTTGAACTGGCGACACGAAAACGCATCCGACCACAAGTCGTCGTTGTCGCCTTCCACGAGTTCCGTACGGTCGTCGAGGACTTCCGACGCACAGTACGCCAGCATATCCTCAAGCGTCATAACAGCTCCTTACGCCGCTTGGGCGGTCTCGCGCAACTGCTGTTCTTTTTCCTTCTCTTGGAACGCCTTGTACTCTTCCGGCGTAGCCTTGGACTTGAAAGAATAGGGGAATCGCTGTACTGGTCGCGTGACGTACCCGCCCTGGCTCTGGATCGTTATATCTTCGACACATAACGCCAGGCGGCCTTCCACGAAGGCGTGCGGGACAATCACTTCCCCTGCCGCGAGGGACTTTTGATACACAGGCCCCAACGACAGCGGCACCTGGGGCAGGTCCTGCTTGTTCTGGCCGCGGAAGATCTCAATCTTGTCGTAATCCAGCGGGAAACCGCGCGTGTCGGTGGGCAACTCGACGTCGTCGCCAGACAGCACCTTCATACGCTTGTCGCGGGCCTCGGCGAGGAACTTGGCGTAGACGGCGTCCTCGTCGAACTCCTGCGCGGCCTGCGTTTCGGCTTTGATGCGGAGGCGGGCGACGCGCTGGGCTTCAGTCTCGTCGGCTTCCGGCGTGCCGGTGAATTTGTCGTTCAGTTTGCTCATGATTCAGGCTCCTGTTTTTAGGTGTGGGGGAGTCAATCTTCTTCGTTCGCCATGCGTGAGGCCTCGGCAAACGCACTTTCAAACTCTTGCTGCGGGATGCTCTTGAGCGCAGCCTCGATGATCTTGATCACGTCCGGCACCGTCGCCGCCGCGTAGCTCTTGGTCATATTGCCGGTGTAGGGGCTGCACAGCTCTGCGCCGCCCTTACCACTACTCTTCTTCGCCGCCTTTTTCGCCGCCTCGATCGCGGGAACGTCTGGCACGGTTACTTCAAACCCGTTCTCCAGACGTTCGATCGAGACGCGGTAGGTATCGGACATGGTTTAGCCTTCGGCCAACCACACTACCGTATCGTTGTCCGTGCAGATGCCGGAGTCAAACGTGACGGTCACGACGCCGCTCGGCGACGTGTCGGCCGAACCGCCGGACTGGCTGGCAGAACCACCGGTGCCGGTGCGGATAGCGACGACGATCTTGTCGTCGGTCTCAAGGGTGCGAGTTCCGGCAGCGACGGTTTCGAGGTAGTCGCCGGAGTTCATGCCCTTGTACCACTCCTGGGTGATGCGGTCGGTGATGTTGGTGATCTTGAAGTACGTCGGGACGAAGCCCAGCGTCAGCGTCATCACGCCGGCGGCGATGCTGGCGTTGGCCGTTGTGGACACGTCGGAAGCCGCCGTGTAAGTGCCGCTGATCGAGCCCTGCGTGCGCTGGACGGGGCCGCCGTTGATGTTGGACAGATTGGTAGGGGTGGTCATGTGAGTCTCCTAAAAAGTTAATTCGGCACAGGGGCCGTAGCCCCAAGCAGAGTGGATTACAGCGTGACGGCCACCATAAGACGATACCCCCACAAATCGTTCAAAATCAACGATGTTTGTGCGCACTTCCAACCCAGCGTGCCGCGCTGGTTCAGCGGGTCGGCGGTGCCGGACGAGCCAGGGTTGTGGGCGATCAGCGACATGGCGTTCGACCCCTTCAGCGGCACGATGCCATAGAAGTCCTTGCCCATGTAGATGACCGGATACACGTCGGCGAAGCCGCCGGTGTTGCGCATCGTGGTCGAGGCGCCGCCGTACACGCCGGTCGCGCCGAGGTACGGCGTGAACAACACGCTGCGGCAGTACCGCACGTCCTCGACGGAGCCGTGCTCGCCAGGGAACAGCTTGGTCTGCCCGGCGTACTGCTTGGCCGGGATGTAGCCCTGCATGTTGCGGATGTCGTTGGTCACGTCGGGGTGATGGATGGCAACGAAGCCGGCCTCGACAGGTTCCGTACGGAAGTCCGGGCTGGATGACACGATCTCGTTGATATACTTGCCGCGCTGGCGGAGCAGGGCGGCGGTCGCCGTGCGCTGCGCAGCCAGGGTGATCGGCGTATTGACGGTCGTGATGCCGCCGTTGGCGTAGCCGACCTGCGTGCCGGCCTTGATCTTGTTCCAGCGCAGCGTCTCGACCGTCTCAGCCGCCTGCTGCACGCACAGCGACGAAAACTCCTTGAGCAGCGGATCTTCGTGGGTGTCCTGCATGAAGCCGGAATACGGGATGAAGTCGCCGAATTCCTCCAGCGTGGCCGTGTAGTCAGTGATGGTCGGCTTGGTGCCGCTGGGCGTCACGCCTTCGACGAGCGCCGTGGTAGCCAACGGCAGGGCTTCGTAGCGCCGGAACTTGGCGACGTTCGTCGAATTGGTAGGCATCACGAACGTCTGGCCGAACTTCTCCAGAACCATGTCGGCGTCGTGGCGCTTCAGGAGGGGGCAATGGCATACGCTGCCGTGCGATTGGAGATGTCGCCGGACGTCAGGAGAGCGGTGGTCATGGTGTTTCCTTTCGGTGAGTTTGGGTGTTGTTAGCGTCCTCTGCCGGCTCACCTATGGAATCGGCATGATGCGGTCGGTCTTAGGCGTCGTATCCTTGCAGCTCGATCAGGAACTTGCCGGCCGTGTACGTGGCGGCCGTGCGGCGGCGCCGCCGGTCAAATACAGATACTGGCTCGTCGCGGCCGGCTGAGCAATCGCCTTAACCAAAGCCAGAGTCCAGTTGCCGCCAGCAGTGATCAGCGCGGTCTCGGTGAGGGCGGCGACGCCGCCGTCGAACACGCCGGTGCCTTCGGTGGCGGAATACAGGTCGATGTCGGCGACGCCGCCGGCGGGGACTTCAAGGCAGGTCATTCTGCCGCTGAGTAGCGTGCCGCTGCGGGCGACGGAGACCTGACCGATGTGCGCCGGACTGGTGCCGACGCCGATGATGTCGAGGTCAGTAGTGGATGACGCCAGGCCCGTGAGATCGATGAGGATCGTGGTGGTAATGAGTCCGTTGTCTTTCGTGACACTGGATCGATACACGGTGCCGGTACCGGAAGTGATGCCGGCGCCAGCTTCCCCCCGCGAAGTCATTGGGGTCCGGGGTGCCCCTCGGCGTCACGGCGACGCGCCGCGAGCCGACCGGCGTCAGGTCTTCGGCTCCAGCAGGAGGCGGCTTCGGAACGGGCGCTGGTGCAGGCGCGGCCGGGGTGGCTACTCCAGTCGCCTTCTTGAAGTCATTCACCAAGGCTATCACGTCCTGCGTCGTGCCGCGGTCGTACACCGCCTGCGCGCCAGCCTGCGCGTACGACGGCAACGTCTTGATCCACGCCGGGACCTTCGCGATCACGGCGTCGTAGTCGCTGTGCGCGGCGTGCAGGGCGGCAACGTGGGCCTCGATAGCTGATGTCGTCACCGTGTTCTCAACTGGCGCCAGCCGGGCCTCCATCTGTTCGGCGAACTTCTGCACGGCCTTGTATACCCTGGCGTTTATGTCGCGGTCGATCGACTTGAGGCGGGCGTCGATGGCCTTGGCCTCGCTCGGAAACTCCTTCCTGAACTGCTCCAGGGCCGCGACTTCGTCCTCGGTCGGCGCGTAGGGCGTGATACTTTCCTCCAGGGCCTCGCGCTCCGCCCTGGCTTCCGGCGTCTCTGCCGGCGCCGGCGCAGGGGCAGGTGCTGGCGCGGGGGGCATGTGCTGGCGCGGGGGCAGGTGCTGGCGCGGGGGCAGGTGCTGGCGCGGGGGCAGGTGCTGGCGTTTCGATCGGTTCAAGGGCGGCCTCCGGCGCCGGCGCGGGCTCGGGCGCTGGCTCAGGTGCTGGAGTCGGCGCGGGAGTCGGCATGGGAGACGGCGCGGGCTCAGGTGCTGGTGCCGGCGCGGGGGCCGCGTCCATCGCGGCGACTACCTCCGCGAACGCGGCGTCGAAATCGTTGTTGTCAGTTGCCATGTCATGCTCCCTGTAGTTGTTTGATGGCGGGGCCGTCGTCGATCAGCTTTATCAGCCGGGCCACGACGCGCGCCTCGCCTTGTTCTCGGATCAAGTCGTCGCCCGCCATGCCAATCCACTCCGTATTGATGCGGGCCTGTCGCAAGTACAGCCAGTCACGCATGGCCTGTAGCCCGCCTTCGTTTCGGCACAAGAAGATGCTCAGCTCGATCTTGTGTTGTTCCTGCCTTATCACGTTCATGTCGCTGCCCCTGTCGCTGGTCTGCTAGCCGCCTGCCGCGCCGTATCGGCGCCGTGTGCTGCCGTCAGGGCCTGCGCGTGCCCGACCTGCCGGCTCGTGTCGGCCGCATGTGCCGCCACCAGCGTCTTGGCCCGGTCGACGCTGTGCTTGTTGCTGGTGTTGATGGCGTCGATGATGGTCTGCAACACCGTCGTTCCGACCGCCGCCTGCTCGGATGATGCCTTGGCCTCGTGCTCCAGCGCCTTGCTGAGAACCTCCTTGACCTGGGCGGTGACGAGGTCCATCTGGCCTTGGGCCATGGCGGCCTGCTGCTGAGCGTTCCGCTCGATGATCTGCTCGGCCTTGTCCTCGTCCTCCATCAGGTCGTCGATGGGGATGTCGTTGGCCTTCGCGCGTTCGATCAGCAGGGCGCGCGGCTTGATGTACGGCAGCTCGTCTGGCGTCAGGCTCGCCTTGAACTCGGCGAGCGACTGCGCCAGCACTTCCTTCGCGATCAGGCTCGTCGAGCCGCGGGCAATGATGTTGTGGTCGCCGTCGCGGCTCTGGTCGGCGTCGTACTTCTTGTTCCACGCCACGAGCGCCGAGATCATCGATATGGTGAAGGTGTCGTAGTTACGCACGGTGTCGCGCACCGGCAGCGCGGCGGCGCCGAGGAACATGCTGGCGTTGCGCTGCGTGCGAAGCGCCTCGCTGCCGCCACCCGACGTGTCGCCCAGCGACGCCGGCGGCAGCCCGGACTCCTTGTCGCCGAAGCTCAGGAACAACTGGATCAGCGGCAGCAGCTCGTGGATGTGACTGTCGATACTGACGTTACGCACCGCCGGTATGGCGTCGGACTGGCCGCCGTTGCTCTCGCGCAGCCACGACTTGTGCTTGCTGAGTGCCATGGACTGGCCCGGCGTCAGCATGTCGGTGTTGATCTCCGCCATGGGGCCGATCACGCCGGCGTTGTCGAGGGCGGCGCGCACCGTTTCGTTCAGGCTGACCTGCGAGTCGCGCAGCGTGTCGCACAGCCCGTTGCCGAGGATGGACAGGTCGTCGTCCTCGAACACGAAGATGTGGTGGTGCTGGACAGTCTCGCCAAGCGGCGCCAACTTCGCCTTGATGGTGACGTCGTCGATCATCCACACGTTACTGTGGAACGATCGCCCGAGGTCGGCGTCGGCGATAGTCACGCCGGCGCCGCGCAGTTCGTGCCGGTGACGTGCCCCCAGTACGACAGCACTTCGTACTTTCGGCTTTCCTTGCCGGAGATCGCCGCCTGCGCACTCTTGGGTTCGCCCTTCATCACGGACTCCCACCACTGTGCCTTGTAGTTGCCCGACTGGTTGCGTTCCAGGTAGTCGGTTATCCTCGTCGCGATGAAGTCGGGGCGCTGCGCGAGTTCTTCTACCTCGGCGCGCGTCATGATGTGCCTGTCGAACTTGCCGTCCTGTTTCGTCAGGTCGGTAGCCGTCATGTCGGGGTAGTGGTTCCACACCGGCAAGAACTCAAACAGCGGCTTGTACTTGTCGACTTCTACGGCCTTGTAGGCGCCGGTGTTGACGTCGCGCCGCCAGGTGCGCGCCTTTACCTTCTTGTGGAACGGCCCCGTCAGTATGCCGATGTTGTAGATCGTCGCCGACCGCACGACCTTGCGCGCCAGCGTGACGAACTCCATCTCCTGGAGGTCGTCGTCGATCTTCTTCTCCATCGACTCGGCCTTACCCTTGGCGAACTCGCGGATGCCCTTCTCGATTTCGGCGTCGCTGAGTTCGACTTGCGAGGCGTCGCCGCCCTGCGCCTTCTCCTGCACCAGACTGTCGAGTACCTGCTGCAACTGCTCGGTCGACAGGTCGGGCAGCGGCGACGCCCGCACGCCGTAGTTCTTCTCGGTCTGTGGCCAGAGCATTTGCATTAACCTTGCAATTGTGCCGCGCACCATCCACGCCGTCATGCCGGGATATGCCTTTGACCTATCCGCCGGTATCATACTCAGCACTTCAGGGTCATATATCTTCCGCACCTGATAGAGGTTCTTCATCCAGCGTTCTTCGATCTGGCGGCGGTCGCTGACGTGCGTTGGCCACAGGCCGAAGATGCGCCGGCCGAGCCTGTTGAGTGCGTCGTCGTTGATGGCAGGGGGTAGGGTTGGGGTGTCCATGATTTTTCCTTAGCGCGGTGTGGCGTACGGATTAACGTTCGCGGGGGGGCGAATGGTACTGCGTTCGGTGTTTTCGGCTTTCCGACGGCCGCCGCGCTCGAAGTACATGTCCGCGTAGCCGTTCGCGTCCCCTATATGGCTGTGGTCGTTTTTATCCACGTCGGTTGAACTGCGGCCGTCCTTATATTTCTTGAACATGTAGCCGCCGCCAAGCGCACGGATCAGCGCCTCGCATCGCGGATCGACCAAATACGCTGGCATGCCGCGGTCGACGATCATGCTGAGGAAGTGGTCGGTCGCGCCCTGCCGCACGAGCGGAGCATTAGACCACGCAAATTTTACCTTGCCGAGCCCTTTGTTCTTGTATCTGCGAAACACGTCGGCGCACGAAACTTCGTCGTTCTGCGACCCCGTTCCGCCCGCTGGATCGCCGGTCACGAATATCTCGAAGCCGTCGAATCTGCGGCGAATCAGCGGCAACACGCTCTCTTCGATGCAGCGCTCCAGGCCGACACCAAACATCGCGACTTCGTCAAGTGTGAGAACCTGGCCGAAGGCGTTTTGCTGCTTGAACACCATCGCTGGAGTCAAACCGAAGTCAGCCGATAAGAGCAGGAGGTTGTTCGGGTCTGGTATGAGATCGTTCTTGGCTACGTGCAGGTCGCGTGAGAATCGCGGGTGAACCGGAAGCCCGCCTTTGCTCCGGCCATATTCAGCGCCCAAATTTACGCGGATGTATTCGTCCGATTTTCCAATTAGTTGGTTCTCATAGTACCCCGGAATGAGGTTGCTGAGATTCTCGGCGAGCGGGTTTGTATGCCACATGCCGTCGGCGCCCTTGATAACCGCGGCGGGCTGCTTGAACACCTTCCAGCCGTTCGCCTTCTTCTCCTTCGGACGATCGGGATCAAGCCCCTCATACATCGAGTGCAGGTAAGAGCCTTCTTCAGGAGGGTTCGTATCCGCCCATGTGCCGTACCACGACGGCCCACCGTCTTTCATCGCGGGGAACTGTCCGATGCGACCGTCAACGCCTTCAATGATGGCGCGGTCAATCTCGCGCACTTCGTTGAAATATGCTCCTGTCACTTCGAGGCTGAGTAGGTTTTTGACGTCGTCGGCGGTATCTAGCGCCCGAAAGAGGACTTCTGCGCGTATGTCGTCGACCTCAATGAAGTACGTCTTGCCTGTCTCTTTCCAATACCCGATGGTTCCGCTCGGAAACCAATTGAGGAACGTGCGCAGGCTGGTGTCCCGGAGTTCGGGCATCGTGTTGCGGATACACATCCAGCGCGACCGGCGGTAGCCGTCAGGTCCGCGCTTCTGCATGGCAGAGCGCCGAATAAACTCGACCATGGACCCGGAACTTTTCCCGGACCTGAAAGGCCCGCAGATATGCCGTATGCGTGCGTCACTTTGCATGAACGCCGACACGACTGGGGGGAATGACGCCTTGATGTCTAGCATCACGCCACCTGCGGCTCGTCGGTGTTGATGCGGTGCTCGAACCGGTGGCCGTCCATGCGCTCCAGAGTCAGCGTGTCGCCATCCTTGTCGATCAGCCGCACGAGGTCGCAGTAGCCGCGCTCGCCGGGCGGGCCGACAGCAAGCTCGCCGGTAGCGAAGCCATGGGCGTGCAGCACCGCCTCCAGGGCGCCGGCGGCGGTCCGTGGAGGCAGCGCGGGTGGATGATCATGCGGGCTGTCATAGGTGGAAATAATCGACGCCGTTGCCGCACTCCGAGGACAGCGCGGCCGCCACATCGACTGCCTGGCGGGCAGTACTGCCGAGGTACATCGCCGCCAGCGCGAAGTCACGGCCGGAGCCCCAGGCGGAGAACTTGTCCTCGACGCGGACGGCTACCGGCTGGCGTTCATAAAACTTGCAGCCGTTCTGGTCAGCCACGATCAGGCGTGCCCACGAGTCCTTGTCCTTCTGGCACGCCGGGAACGCGGTGGGATCGGCGCCGGCTTCGTACCACGACGCCATCAGCTCGCCGGAGTCCTGGTCACCGGTCCAGGCCAGGTACTCCGGGAACCTGTCGGCTCGCTTGATCTTCCGGATCTTGGTCGTGGTGAAGTGCGCGCCGGCGCACATGGCGCGCTTGTCGGCGGCGATCGTCTTGCCGTCCCAGGCTACGACGCTCACGCCGGCTCGTCGGGCTCGTCGGAGACAAGGCCCGCGCTCAACTCTGCCTCGGCCTCGGGGCTGAGAGTCAAGTCGGCGCCATCAGCAGGCGGTTCGTCGGGCGCCGTGTTGACGTCGGACAGCGCGTAGAGTTCGGCCTCTGCCGCCCGCCACGCGGCGGTCAGGTGGGGCTGGTTGGCGGCGGGGAAGCCGCGGCTGGCGGCGTCGTCCAGGGCCTGGCGGGCGGCTGCCAGTTTCAGTTGGGCTTCATGGGTTGCGGTGTTCATGCTAGTTCTCCTTGTGGTGGTTGGGTGCTGCGGGGGTCTTGCACGTCACGCTAGTTTTTTGCATGCCGTGCTAGTTTTCCTGCCGACTGAAAAGGTGTTCGCGGAGCAGTGGCCCCCAACGCCCAAATCTTGTCGCGGGCGTTGCTGCGGGCGATCTTCTTGCCCAGATCGACGTCGAAGTTCTCAGGGCTCGCCGCCGCGCTCTCGCCGGTAACGGTGAAGCCGTTGCGCAGCCGCAGGCAGCACACCGTCAGCGTCGTGCGGGAAGACGTGGTAGTCCTCGCCGGTGATCACGGCATCAATCTTCTCGGGTAGAGTCGCGGCGCGTTCGGGGCCTTGGATTTCGGTTTCGATTGCCTGTTCGTCTATGCTCGTGTCAATTCTCCTGGTCTGGTTAGTGCTTCTCGGGTTGATACTACTTGCTGCGGGGCTTGGCCGCGAACGTGATGCTGAGTGTGAGGCCGCCGCCAGTCTTGCCGTCATCTTTCACTTCCTTGGGG
>JADJVV010000008.1 GCA_016710435.1 Hyphomicrobiales bacterium
GTTAGAACTTACCGGACTGCTGTCACCGTAGCGTTTGGATTTTCTTCGCACGCGGAAAGATACGCACGCACAAAATCAACCAGCCCGTCGTAATCGCCCCATTTATTCTCTGGGTCGAACTCCTGAAACTCTCGGGTCGCTCAGAAGCAGCGCCAAGCCTTCACGCAGCGGCTCGATCAACTGCGCCGCTTTTGTTATGCCAATTTCTTCTGGCCTCCACAAGTGCTTGTAAATCCCCGCCGCACTAGCCATCTTGTTGAGGTTGTGGGTAATTTTACTGGCGTAAATCGTTGTTTCGCGTACTTTGCTCAAACGCACGCTGAGGCTCATTATGTTTCCTCCGGTTGGCTCGTGGTTCGTCTTGCACGGGCTGTCGAATACTGGTTCGGCGTCTCGCGCAATGGCGATCCGCAAAGCCCCTCGCGGCGCAAGTAGTCCATCGCCATTGCCGGCAGGTCGTGTTCCGGCGCGGCTTCCGCAGCGACCTGGCGAGTTTCGCAACCAGCATAGCCAAGTCGCCCACGCTCCGTTGTAGGTCTTCGGCCTCTTCTTCGCACAGCCAGCCGTCAGGCAGTTCTGGCGGGTCTTCCGGGTCTCCCCATGCTTCCCAACTCATGGTCTATCCTTTCTCCGTTTCACCAGCCGCCGAACCCGGCAGTCCAGCGGACGCCGTTCTGGCGCCGCTGACTTCTGTGTTATGCCCCATACGGTGCGCCAAGTTTCTCAGCCGCTGCGTCGAGCCTGCGCAGATGCACCTGCTGCTTCCGCTTCAGCGCCTTCACTACAGTCTGCGCACCGCTCACTCGCTCAAGTATGTTTATCGCGGCCTCGGTCAACTCAATATCCCGGTGGGCATGTGAGTAGTCGTTCAGGTGCTTGCGCTTCGTTTTTTCGCCCATAGTTCCTCCAAGTAGTTGCCGTGGCATAACACGGCGATCCAGGCGCGACCGCCTTCGGCGTCGGCCTGATCTAAGCGTTCTGCGTCTTCAATGCGCCCGCTCAGAGCGCCAGTTACGCCCATCTTGCGTCTTGGCGATGTATGCTGCTGCGATTTCGAGTCGTTTAACCGTTTCCGGCTGCCCAACAGTGGCGCACATTCCGCGGCTGCACACACTAACCAACATCATCAGCGCATTTGCAACATCATGCACCGTGTTGCATTTGCAGGCGTTAACGTAGTCCTGACTAATCTTTCCAGCAATTACTTCGGCTTCTTCAGGTGTAATCTGTTCGCTCCTTTTTCGGTTGTCAGAACCTTACGGATGTACTAGTTGTCATCGGCTCACCTCAGCGTTAGGCATCGTGCAGGCACGGGCCGTATTCGTTGCCGCGGTCCATCCCGCGGACCGAGATTTCGATTTCACCTCTCACAAAATCGTAGATGACTGAGCGCACAACTTCCGCGCCAAACCCATACCGCAACGTAATGAACTCCCCCTCCCTCGGTACGGCCGTAATTTCCCCGTTGAAGATGCACTTTGGCTTCCAGCTGTCGTGGTCCGCCGCTGATCCATCCCAACTTGTCCAGACTGTCGCTTTCATCGTTTCTCCTATGCCTAACATTTGCGTCAACGCGGACGCTCCGCTTCGCTACGCGCCGGTTACGCCAGCGTTAGGTTTACTTCCCGCACTCTCCGCGCAGTTCTTCCATGCACTGCCACAAACGCCCGTCGCCGCTCTTCTTGTGCGTCGTGGTGTCCCATGCGTCCATCGCGCGCTGCATAACATACTGCTGGCGATCAATCATTGCTGCGGCCTGTGAAAGCGCCATCTCAAGGCCCGCGATCACGTCCGCGCTGTTTGTTCCGTCATGCGGGCTCTTTGCATACAGTGGCTGCTGTTCAATCGCGAGGTCTGTGCCCCACTTCCATGGCGGCACCTCAGTCAGCCTCCACTGGAATTTGTCAACTCCCATTATCGGGCGGTAGCGCCATGCAACGATGTTCATTTCGTCACCTGCGGCGGGGGCGTCAAGCACTCGGCCTGCAAGAAAGCAATGGTCGGCGCCTCTTTTCGCAGCGCGTAATACTCCACCTGCACCTTGGCGCTCCCGATCATCTTGCCTGCCAAGTTGGCAAGTTCTGCCGCTTCGCCGGGATTCATCTCGCCAGCGCGCAGCTTGGCGAACACGTCTGCCAGTTGGCCGCGCAGTTCATCCACGTTTTTCATTGATCGCCCTTTTCAGTTTTAGTAGTTCACGTTGACATTCCACCAGCGGTAGAGGAATGTCAGCCGATTTCAGTCCAACGCTGGCCGCGAGCATTCGTCGTACATAGGCTGTGCTCAGTTTGTCACGCTGCCGCGCCATGTTTTCTTTGGATATGTTCCGCCGCTTGTCTGGGTTTGCCGCGACCCACGCCACCGCCCGCGCTTTCACAGCCTTCGCGTTGCCCTCGTACCATGCCCGGAAGTAGGCCGCGCCTTCTATCGTCTGGTGCGGCTTCACAGTTTGCGCCGCGTACCAAGCCCTGTGCCTTGCTCTTTCGCATGCTTTGCACTCGCTGCGGGGGCCTCTGTAGGCGGTCGCCGGCTTCTCGCCTTTGCAAGTTTGACAGGTTTTTTGCACATTCTCATTCATTGCCTTCTCCGCCAAGCGGCCTAGCGTCAGCCGTCGGCATTGCGCGGACCAAATGTATCAGCGTGCAATCGTCACCATCTGCGAGATGGCCGTTCTCGTCCAGTGTTCGCTGGATGGCGGTTTCCAGTCGCAACTTCTCGCCACGCAACTTCTCAATTTCGGCTGCAGCGCTGTTCCCCACAAGCCCGAGCGCCTCTGCCCACAATCTCGGGATGGTGACATCCACTCCACCGCCGCCAGCTAGCCATCCAGCGCCCGCTTCGAACTGCACTGCGTTTAGCTCAAGGTGCACCGGGCAATTTCCGTCGTCATCAAGTTCAAGGAGGTCCTGGTAGAGGTGAAACCCGGCACCCGTCTTTTCGTCTATCCGGTACAAAATCGTTTGTTTCGTGCTCATCGTTTCTTCTCCGGTTAGTCAGCAGCAACCTCGCAGCATTCAGGCGCATGGTCTGGGTTGTTTGCGTAGTATGGCTGTCCCCATTCGGGCAGCACTCGCCATTCACCTGCTCTGCGGCATCCCAATCTGCGCCATATATGGCGTTCGCCTCTTCCAGCGTAAGGCACTGCCCTTGCGCTGTAGTTGGAGATCCGCACCATCCGCATCTAAACACCTTTATCATCGCTATCTCCTTATGGCTAACCCGTCGTTCGAGCCGGACCCTCCGGCGATAATGCCGCCGTCGGGCCGCTCACCTTCACGTTAGATCGCGATTCAGCATGGCACTCATAGTCGTGTTCGCATCGAATGCAGTTCATTCCAACGCTGTCTGCCTCGAATTTGTCACACACTGGCGGCAGATTGTACGGGTCGTTCCATTCGTTATTATCGCAAACGCATCCGTCAGGCCGGCTTACGTGCGGTTCCAGCCGCTCCCCGCAGTGCGGGCAATTGGTAATGTTCATTTCTCTCTCAGATAATCCTACGCAGCCTACTGTGTTGTCCAGGATGCGCTTGACGCGATCGGCGGGGGTCATTTCTTTCATCCTCGAATGGCGTTGCTATTCCACAAGATCGTCGCAGCCAGATGCCCGATTCCGACATCCCAATTGGCGGAAGTTGGCCCTCGCGCGCCGCAGTCTCGGCAAAGGACGGCGTAGATCGATGGTGCGCTGTCGCGGCGCACCTCGAAGGCCGTAACTGCCACTTCCCGGCTACCGCAGAACGGGCAGTCTGATGGATGTCGGAACGCGCTGGTGTCTGGTTCGGCGCGAGAGCTTCTGTCCGGAGTCATCTCATATCCTCATACCGAATGCGAATGCAATTCCCCTTGCCGTCGATGTCTCGTTTCTCGATCAGTCCGCAAAGGTCAAAGTATTCGACGCAATCTGAAACACGCTCGCGCGTCGCGTCGTCGAAGAATGTCTGAAGGCTCCACCATTCATTTCCGTCCAGCCGCATGATGAATTTGCATTCTTGTCGCTCGCCCCCTGCTGCGTCGATATGCTCATGACGAGTATTCCTGTTCGGCCATCTCGCAGAAAAACGAACACGACGGAAGCGGCTCGCCTCTGTATGGTTCCCCTTGTGGCAATTCGCGGAGCGGGAACCGCTGCCCTTCCAGCGGGCCAGACCGATGGAAAAGAATTCTGGCGTTGTCGCCGTGAAGCGCGGCCACCTTGTCCTCTGCTTGCGCTAACCTCTCGAACTGGTCGGGGAAGTCTTCTCGGATCGCCCGGAAATATCCCTGACCTCCTTTGACGCAACCGATGCAATTCGCGTTGTCGTAACCGAGTCGGTACATCATCGGCAGTACTAGCCCGGCGCGTTGTACCATCGCTTTGCAATCTTCCTTCGTCAGACCGTGTTCTATCAAAGGAACGAGAACCGGTCGATCAGGGTTCCGCTCGATGAAATCCTCATACCGATGCACTTCTTCTGCGGTATAGCCAAGAACCATCACGTCCCCCGGCTGTTTCCATGCATCGAGCAGCCCGCGCTTGATGCGACGAGTACAGGCGGCACCATTCTGCCCTTTTATGAAGCCGACAGTCTCAAAGACTTCTATCGCGCTGGCGTTGTATTTGGCGTCTCGTAGGGTGACTATTTCTCGACCGAACCATTTCTCGCAGTCTTGAAAAAATCGCCGATTGTCCGCGTGTTCTTCGGCAATGAACGCATTTACGATCACGCAGTCGTCTCCGTATTTGGCGAGCGTGAGTTTAGTCGCGATTGCAGACGCTGCACCACAGGAGAATTGGCAAACAATACGAGGGCTCATCTCAGATCCTCATGCCGAATGCGAATGCAAGGCCCCTTGTCGTCGATGTCTCGTTTCTCGATCAGGCCGTTCATGTCGAGGTATTCGAGGCACATACGCTCGCGAGTCTCCTCGTCGAAGAATGTCGGAACGATCCACCAGTCCTCGCCGTCAATCTGCCTGGCGAATTTGCATTCTTGGTAGATTGTCCAGACCGCCGTCTCAATAGCGAGTCGTCGTTCAAGCCCTCGCACTCTCTCCCTCCTGGCGATCGCATCGGCCCCTGCGTCCATCGCGGCTTTCCATTCTTCAACGTCGGAGTCTGTACTCACGACCGCGGCCCCTGCTGCGCCGAATAGTCAGGCGACCGAAGATCAGGAGTGGGAAGCTCGATCGCCCCGGCGTAGAGCATGGCGACGATGCATAGCGCCAGGATGATCGAGGCGTAGATGACGGCATAGGCGAGCATCTCCATGCCGCGATCGTCGTCGGCTTGAGGCTCGACGATGCGTGGGTTTGGTTTGGTCACTTCGGCTGCTCCTGTGTCGCCGACTGCAGATCGTTCAGCAACTGGCGGATCAGCGTGGGGCAGCAGTGGTGCGCCATCCAGTCGGTCAGGTACCCAAGCGCCCATGCTTCATGGTGCCCACTGGACGGCCGGTCCTCTGATGCCTTGGCTATCAGGGATGCTCTGATCTTGGTTGCGTCGGTCATATATCCTCCTTGTTATCGATGACAACTGCAGTTTGAGCAAAACGTGTTCGCGTAGTTGTTAGCCACTCCACCATATCCACAAACATAGCATTTCCACCCTGTTCCAGTGTCTGGGTGATGCAACCGCTGTTCGTCATACGGCATCGCTGTTGCTGCATCGTGTTCATCAAAGCATTCCTTTGAGTGACTCCATCCATCTGTACAACCGCAATTTGTTCCTTTGCATGGCGGCAAATTGCTCACTGTCTTGGTTGCGTTGGTCATAGTCGTGATTCCTTAAAGGTTAGCTGTCGGCATCACGCGTCACCCCGTTGCGGGCCTCGTTTGCAGACTCCGGCGCCTTCTTCGTGCAAGCCAATGTCGTAGGAATCGGCTTTTTGCGCGGGAGTTTCAGATCAAACGTCCGTTCCGCATCGAGTTCAGGTGACCCCTTGATGCGAATTCCTGGCTCCATCTTTGGCCCGACTCGCACCTGGCGAACGCACAGGGTCAGTTTGTGGCCGACCCATGCGTTCGTCTCGCGACCCCACAGCTCTTTGATGCACTCGGCGTTTGTCCGGTTCAGGAGCCACCCTCGCGGGCTGCGCGACTCACGGAAATAGACGATGATCCTATCCTTCGTCTTCCCCTTCCCGTCGTCGTCGCCGATCTTCATCGACTCGACTTGTTCGAGCGTCACGCGGTCGATTGTTAGAGTCGGCTCTTTGCCGACCAGCTCTGCGGCTGTGATATACGTCCCCCAAGAATCCTAGGCCCATGTCCATGTCATTCTCCTAATTCTATCCCCGAACGCATCCGGGCGTCGTCGTCGTCGTCCATGCCGACCCAGGCCGGCAACTGCAGCGCTTGCGGCTCCGTGTAGCGCCCAGGCCACCTGCCTGACGCCCTGCACTCTGCCACACGCACCAGCAGTTTGCCCACTTCGTCCGTCGCGTACCAGAGTGAGTCGGCGTCAATCTCGAATACTCCAACGTCGTAAGGCGCTGACTTCTCCACGGCGACGAGGAGAATAGACTGCGGCATCCACCCGCGCGCGGCATGGATTCCGGCCGCGTAGTGAGCCATCTGGCAGTGGTACATATATCGAGCGGCCAAGGCGCCGAATCTTCGCCCGTCAATGCTGATCGTCGTCTTCAGGTCGATGAGCGTTCTGGCAGATGGGACGATCCAGTCTGGCCGCGCCTTGCACTGCAGGCCGGAATTTACGTCGGTCCATATTAGGCTGCACTCGTATTCCGCGCCCGCGTCTTGCATATACGGCACAACGAGAGGATGCGCCCGAACCGCTCTGGCGATCGCCATCGCCTCGTCAATTTCCGCCGAACTGAAGATTGTTTTCCCGATGTTCGCATCCTTGAAGTCTGTCCACGCCTTCCCCTGGCGCCGCTCACCGCCCCATATCGCAATTTCTGAGTTGAACAGTTCCGGCTCGAAAACCATCGTATGGATCGCGCGGCCGAATGCGAGGGCTGGCGTATCCGCGCGCTTGTGGGTCAGCATGTGCTTGTACTTGGCTGGGGATTCCGCCATATATTTAAGGCTGGACCAATTCACAGCATCAACGTTATCGTACTGAAAGCGGTTCATTTTCGAGATCCTTTGCAATTTCTGCGGCAAACAGGAGGGCTAGTATGCGCACTCCTTCTTTCTCCCACCAATAAGCAAGATCTGTCATTTCTGGATAGAAGCGCTGAAACATATTTCTAGCGGCATATAGCTCATTTACAGTTGTTGCAGAATGATTGATCGCGTTTGCGAAACTGTAATACGGTTCATTATGCAAAATCCTAGCCGCTCTAAGGAATATCGTCTCCAACTTCACGCTGCTATCCCTCGACCACGAGCATGCACGATGTCGTAACCAAAGCGGTTCACTTGGACCTCCACGAAAACCAGTCGTGCGGATTCCGCTCGGGAATGCAGAGCCGGTTCACAACCCGGTCATTCTCGTCAGGCGTCTGTGCCTCATACTGGAACTCGCACGTCGTCGTGCTGTAGAGGGTGAGATATTCGCGCCACTCGTCTCCTCGCATCGTGACGGCGTAAGCAAATCCAATTTTCCCGGCCGGCAGGGCGTGTGGGCGGGCTATCCGCTGCTCCCGTGCCTGAGCCCAAAGTGGCTTCATACTTTCCTCCTAGTAAATTCCATCATTTCCGGATATCCGATTCGCAAGAGGCTTTGGCGGCTTCACCAGCGCACATGCGCAGGACATGGCGCAATGAGGCGAGATGGATTGTGCTGACGCCCTTCGGCGTTAGCCAGTACCAGTTATTGAGGGTCACGATGCCGGCTCCATCATGATTCAAATTCAGGCGCGTAGTCTTCCGGCCGATCGAACATCATAGATCCATCGGCATAACGGTAGGTGCTCGCCATCGCCGCTAGGCAATCATTTGCAGCGCGCCCGTCATAGGCGTTGGGGTCGACTCGAATAAAGTACCGCTTTGTCGTGCCGTCAGGTTCCGGCGTGCTGTTTAGCATGTCTAGACATACAATCGGCTCGTCGTCTGATAGCTCCTTGCTGAACAGTCTCGCTGTTCGCAACCCAGCTATTGGATAGTCCGGTCCGATTTCGTGCTTTACCACTGCACCGCTATCGACGATGTATCGCTCAAGCCCGTAGAGTTCGATCATGACACGCCGAATCTCAGCATTCGGCTCGTCGTCTATTGCCTTGGCCGTAATCTGCTCAGGGTGCTCGATAATATAAGCAGGCACGCGCACACCATGAACGGCATGGATTGCCCATCCGTCCGGATATGCGATGGCAGGGCCGGTCAGACTATGCAGCCGATTCCGATCGTCTCGGTTGATGATGCGAGGACGATCGGAGATTGCTAGCACGTTTCTATGCCACCACGTCCAGCCGCAGGATTTGACTAGCTCCTCAAGCACGCTGAATTTTTCGAGGATAGGATCATCCAACCCACAGACATCGCGGAAGAAGCTTACCCATGATGCGAATCCTGTCCCCCATACGGCATCGTATCCGTAGTTGTTAAACCCGTCTTTGGCGGCGACTCCGACCTGATCCCTAACCTGAGCCCCGACCTGATCCCCGACCTGATCCCCGACCTGAGCCCTGACCTGATCCCCGACCTGATCCCCGACCTGATCCCAGACCTGATCCCTGACCTGATCCCTGACCTGATCCCCGACCTGAGCCCCGACCTGATCCCCGACCTGATCCCCGACCTGATCCCAGACCTGAGCCCCGACCTGAGCCCAGACCTGATCCCTAACCTGAGCCCCGACCTGATCCCCGACCTGATCCCCGACCTGATCCCTGACCTGATCCCCGACCTGATCCCCGACCTGATCCCCGACCTGATCCCTGACCTGAGCCCTCAATCCATTCTTAAGTATCAGCCAAGCCATCGCTCCCCCGACCGTGGCGGCATAGGGGCTGCCCATACGCAAAATAACCATCGGTTGTTCGTGGCCGGCTAGTTTGTATCCGCGCATGGCGGCTGCGGTTGCAGCCTCAAAATTGGCCGGCTCGGTAGATAGGCCGATATCAATCCATTGTTGCGCCCACTCTCCAAATCTCGACTTTTGCTCGTCAGTGATGGAATCGATTCGCATGTCAGTCAACCACGCTGCGCAGTTCTTGCGGGGTGAATTGCGTTTGGATGGCCACATGATAAATGCCGACATCTAGCTGTGCAGCAGAATGCTCCTCATGCTTGAGCGAGGTCTTTTCCATCACTTGCAGGAAACGCTCCGCGCCGGCAGACCAGAGCTTTGCCTTCGTCGGTTCGGCGATCTGGTGGGCGTGCCCCGTGACCTCGCCGTGCGCCAGAATGACACGGCCTTTGTCCTGGCTGATCGCCGTTACATCGGCTGGCATGGCGGCGACCTTGACGAGCAATACGTCGCCTTGACGAATTACTTTCATGCGAATCTCCTTGTGTGGTTAAAAAATGTTCTGCTCAAGCATTCTCGGCCGATCGCGGAGAGAGTTCATGCGCTCCAGATACTCTTCCTGCAAACCGCGCTCTGCGTCGCGCATCGACTGATACAACTGCTGGGCTATAAGCAGCGGGGTCGAGTCGCGGCCTTCAAGCATTGCCGCTCTGGCGGCTTCTCCGTATTGAGCGGCCGCCATCGAGTAGGCCGCCTCAAGGTTAAGGCTGTGATTCATTAGGGCGCGCAGCCACCAGTAGCGCAGTTTCATTATCACGATTGCTCCCCTTCACGTTCATTTTGCGCCTGCAGTTCGGCCAACGCATGCGAAAGGTGGAATTCAACGTCCAACCATCCGCGCGCCACCGCAACATCGTAAAGCACTTGGACGCGGGCAATCATGCGTTCCGGCGAGTCGATCTCGCGCAGCAGCGTCTTGAGTTCGGAGCTGGCGGCGTTGATCTCAGTGGCGATGGTTGCAAGGTTCATTTATGATTTCCTCAGCGCTGATCGATTCCGGCATGAATAAGAATTTCAGCCGTCGCCGGAGCCGGAGCCGTCGTCGGAGCCGTAGCCGGAGCCGGAGCCGTCGCCGTAGCCGGAGCCGTAGCTGTAGCCGGAGCCGTAGCTGTAGCCGGAGCCGTAGCTGTAGCCGGAGCCGTAGCCGTCGCCGTAGCCGGAGCCGGAGCCGTCGCCGTCGCCGGAGCCGGAGCCGTAGCCGTAGCCGTCGCCGTCGCCGTCGACGTAGCCGTCGCTGTCGCTGGAGCCGGTATTACTCATGCGCTTTCAGCGCCCGCAGATTTGCGGCGGCTGCCTCGCTGCACGGAATAATCTCAATGGCCTCTGTGAGCAAGATATGCGGGATGGAAATCGAAAGCTTCGAGGATTTGCTGATTCCTTTCTCAGCGACGGCAGAGAGGGTAAACGCTCCATGCCAATACCAAATCCGGCGGGCGTTGTGCAGCACTACCTCCCTTCCGATGCGACTCGCAAGCGTGCCGAAATGGACGCCGGCGGAATGGGTGCGAATGATTACGTCTTTTCCTTCAAACATTGCGGACCTCCTTGGGTTGTGTTGCGCTGTTGATGTAGTCATTTGAGCAGAATCCTGCGCGCATGTCAAGCAGAATTCTGCAAAATATTTCTTGCATCCTGCAAAATCCTGCTATACGATTCAGGTATGGAAACCGACATGATAAAGACCGTAAAGAAGCAGCTCGCAGGGCTTGAATCGCGCGACTTGAGGAAGATTGCGCATGATTCCGGCGTCTCTGTCCGCTGGCTCTATTCATTCCGGGCCGGGGAGATTCCGAACCCTGGATACGTCACCCTCAAGCGAGTTTTCGCCTGCTGCTCTAAGCGAGCTTCACCCTCTTCGCCCGCGTGCGCCTCCCACTCTACCGCTCCTCCCTCCCGGTAGCGGCGCACGCGGGCACCTTTTCAATGCCGCGCCTGTTCTGCGTCGCTGAGCAGCTTCCGCAGAATGTAGTGATAAGCCCTTTTCCTTATCGTCAAAAGGCGCGGCGCCCTAACACAGAAATGGATTGAGCCTGAAAGTGAAACAACAAGGAAGAGCCCCAGCGCCACCCATCGCTTTTTCGCCCCACGTCCCCATTTCAATTGCCGATCAACTGGCAGCGATGAATTCGAGCGACACGCTCGAGTCTCGCGCCAGGAGCCTACTCTGCGGGAAAAAGCCGCCTCCGCTACGTATTTCCCCGAAGTGGACTTCGAGCGAGGACCTTATTCCTCTAATTTTGTCTTATTTGGCAGGGCGATCCGAGGCGGCCCGCACGCGAGAAGTATGGAGGGCGATAGGCGATGAAAAATCCCCGGTTTGGAAGGTTCACGACGCCCTTCTGGCGCTGATGCGGGAGGGGACGATAACCGGACGGATGGTAAGGTCGAGGTCTGGTCCGGCTTGGGTATTTAGGGCAAAGTAGGCTTGCCATGATCGAGTTCGGCCCGGTTCGGAAGACTGACCCTATAGAGGTAGCAGGCGGCGTAAAGGCGGCGATTGCGGATATCGAAGTCGGCCAGTCTCGAGACTTCTACGGCACGTCGCGCGAACTACGCAACCTTCGCAATCTTACCTACTGGTACGGTACGCAGTGGGGCCGAGTCTTTCGGACCCGCACTGGCGACGGCCGGCTGATTGTTAGCCGAGTGGCTTAAGCCATTTTACTTGACCCATCTAGCGTAATTGTTATAATAATATCTCTCGGCTTATGGTCATTATGAGGGCGCTACATGTACGCTAAACTCTTTGCTTCACTGTATCAGGGAACGCTACGGGGTTGCTCTGACGAGATTCTAGTGTTCACAAATTTGCTGGCTCATTGCGGAGCTGATGGGGTGGTAGATAAGCACTTCCGGGCAATATCCGAGGAAACCGGCCTCAGTGTAGATCGAGTGGAGGCGGCTATCGTTGTGCTCGAATCACCCGACCCAGAGAGCCGATCACCAGAAGAAGAAGGGCGAAGAATCATCAAGATAGACGACCATCGCTCCTGGGGTTGGCGCGTTGTGAATCACGGGAAGTACCGGGCAATTAGGAGCGAAGAAGATCGAAGGGAACAGAACCGGCTGGCACAGCAGCGTTGGCGTGACAGTAAGCAGAATAAGCCTAGCGTAAGCACTGATAAGCCGAGTAAGCCCAAGCAGTATACAGAGGCAGAGGAAGGTGAACCTTATATAGGCCCTAACGGGCCTATTAGTCAAAACGCGGTGCGTTTAGACCCTATCCCGTACCAGAAAATAGTCGATCTGTACCACGAACACTGCCCGTTAATGCCTAAAGTGGTCCGCTTATCGGAAGCCAGAAGGGCGCAAATCAGGCAGCGGTGGAAATCCGGGGAACTACCAGACCTTGAGACGTGGGAGAAGTTCTTTAAGTTTTGCTCTGCAAGCAAGTTTCTTTCAGGGCAGGCAACGCCGGGAAACGGTCGCAATGTATTCGTTGCCAATCTCGAGTGGATCACCAAGGAAGCGAACTTTCTGAAAATCTGGGAGAAGAAATACCATGAGCCGGTTTGACGCTGCGCCTCCTGAAAAACCGTACTACGCCCCTGCAAAGCCGCAGGGTACCGACCCGGCAATCCTTCGAAACATCGAGCACGCCGCCACCATAAAGGATCGAGACTGGCTTATCGATCGGCGTATTGGGCTGGACCGTGAGTCGGTTATGGCCTATGCGAAACATCTGTCTAATGCCCCACCTCCTGATCCTCTGGACTGGGCGAGGATGGTTCTGACGCGCGTTGCAGACGGGGAGTGGTTGCCTTCCCTGGCAATCAAGAACGCGCAGGAAGCGTTGAAGGACACTGAATGAAGCGCGCACGCCCTAGAACTACCCTTCCAGAACTGCTGCGGCACTGCGCCTATGCCCACTCGGTCGATGATATCCACCGCAAGGTGTTTCCAGAACTCGCAAAAGATACGATACGCAGCGCACTGTCTCGGCTGCTGTCTGCTGAGATGGTGACGGCTCAAGATACGAGTCACGGACGGAGGTACATAGCGTGAGACCAGAACTGCAAGAAGGCGAAATCTATGCGGGAATCGTGCTCGGCAAGAATGGATCAAAGGATCACCACCTTATCGTGCTGCCAGGCACTGCTGCCCCGCTCACCTGGAAGAAGGCTTGCGAGTGGGCCACCGAGCGGGGCGGCGAACTGCCAACCCGGCGCGAGCAGGCCATTTTGTACGGCAACCGTCCGGAGGCCTTCGAAAAGGATTGGTATTGGTCAGCCGAGCAGCCCGCCTCCTCCTCTGACTATGCCTGGTTTCAGCTCTTCCACAACGGCCTCCAGACTTACAGCCTCAAGCGCCTCAAGCTCCGGGTCCGCGCCGTCCGCAGGGTAGCTATTGAGCGATGAGCATGGATGAAATAGACACCGAGCTTTTCGAGGAGCGAGCTGCGATCATGGAATACGACGGCGGGCTATCACGCGAAGAGGCCGAGTACAAAGCCCGGATCGAGGTTGAGGCGAAACGCCACGCATGCGAGGTCAAATACGTGCTCGCCCTTGAGAACGCCGAAAAGGCCGCCTATTTCGATCTCTGCCGGAAACGCCGGGGCGATGCGGCGACTGAAAGGCTGCGGGCTGACGTGATCGAGGCGTACCGGGCGGCGGCAGCGGCTGGACACATGGAGGATTAGGGGTATGCGCATGACTGAAGAGGAATACCGGAAGGCCCAGTCTCGCGTCAAAGCGCCGGCTCGGGCTGATGCTAAGGTTGTGGCAAAAGCACCGGCTAAGGCTACGAAATACGGCAACCGGAAGACTATCGTCGATGGAATCAAGTTCGATTCAAAAAGAGGGGCGCGCTATCGGGTGCTCAAGGAGGACGAGGACGCAGGATTTATCCGCAATCTTGTGATTCAGCCGGTTTTCGTTTTGGCGCCGCCTGTGGTCCTGAAGGGCAAGAAGAAGCCTGCCCTGCGCTACTACGCCGACTTTGGCTACGAGGCCAGCGTAGCATCCGGCGACTGGGTTAAGATCGTCGAGGACGTGAAGAGCGCGGCGACCAAAACCAGCGCGCTGTACCGGGTGAAGCTCCACCTCCTTAAGTACGTGCATGGTATCGACGTTGATGAGGTATGAAAAATGGCAATTTTTCGCTTGATCCGAGTCAGTGAGTCAGGCCGGCGAATCGGTGAGAGCCACCCGCGGGCTATCCTCACCGATGCCGATGTCGATACAATACGCGCCATGCACGAGGACGAAGGTAAGGGCTACAAGACCATCTCGAAGTACATGACACAGATTAAGGGGCGGCGAATCAGCCGAGGGTTGGTCTGGAAGGTATGCAAATACCGAACTCGGGCGGAGCATTGCGCCGATGTCAAGACTGTGGAGGTGGTATGAAGAAGCCCGGGCGTCGGTCGACATATACGGAAGCGGCGGCGACTGAAATCTGTAATCGCCTTGCCGATGGGGAGCCTCTTCGAGCGATTTGCCGCGAGGAACATATGCCCGCGTGGCGAACCGTGTATTCTTGGATTGCGAGCCGGGCCGAGTTTGCGGCACGCATCGCGCGCGCGCGTGAAATCGGCTTCGACGCCATCGCGGAAGAGGCACTAAATATCGCCGACACGCCGCTTGAAGGTGTCCGTATCGAGGTCACAGAAGATGGGCAGAGAGAGGTGCGCGAGGACATGCTTGGGCACCGCAAGTTGCAGATCGAGACACGCCTTAAATTGCTGGCTAAGTGGTGCCCTCAGAAGTACGGGGAGAAGCAGTCGGTAGATTTGAATATCACGGCAGGTCTTGCAGAGCGGCTAGCACGAGCGCTTTCCGAGTGAATATCGATCCAGAATCTGCAAAGATCAAGCTGGCAAAACTCTGTGCCCGCGATCCTGAGAGGTGGGCGCGAAAGGCGTATGACTGGGGACACGGAGAGCTGAAAGACTATTCCGGTCCCCGCCTCTGGCAAGCAGAGACGTTCGCGATTATCCGCGATCACCTGAGCAACAAGGCAACGCGCTTTCAGCCGCTGATGCTTGGAGTCGCGTCCGGGCACGGGATCGGGAAGTCCGCCGCGATCGGCATGCTGTGCAATTGGGCGCTATCGACCTGCGACGATTGCAAAGTCATGGTCACGGCCAACACCGAGGCCCAGTTGCGCACCAAGACAAGCCCGGAAGTGGGCAAGTGGTCGCGGCTCTCGCTCACGGCAAACTGGTTCGATGTTGAGTCGACTTCGATCTCCTCGAAGGATTCGGTGCATCGGAAGACCTGGCGGGCCGACTTCATTCCTTGGAGCGAGAACAATACCGAGGCATTCGCGGGCCTGCACAACAAGGGCAAGCGCATCGTGCTGATCTTTGACGAGGCCTCGGCCATTGCCGACAAGGTCTGGGAAGTCGCAGAGGGTGCGCTGACCGACGAAAGCACCGAGATAATCTGGATAGCGTTCGGCAACCCGACGCGGAACACAGGGCGATTCAGGGAGTGCGCGCGCCGGCTAAAGCACCGTTGGCAATTTCGCCAGATCGACAGCCGCCAGGTCGAAGGCACGAACAAGGAGCAAATTGCCAAGTGGGTGCAGGACTACGGCGAGGACTCAGACTTCGTCAAGGTCAGAGTGCGAGGCATGTTCCCGTCGGCCTCGTCGCGGCAGTTCATAAGCGAGGTTGATGTCTCTGCAGCCTACGGGAAGGAGTTGCAACTGCATCAGTTCGACTTCGCGCCGAAAATCCTGACAGTCGATCCAGCATGGGAAGGAGACGACGAATTTGTCATCGGCCTGCGGCAAGGGCTGGTGTTCCGCATCCTGCATCGCATGGCGAAGAACGACAACGACCTGATCGCAGCCGCCCTCATTGCCCGTTACGAAGACGAGGAAAAGGCGGATGCTGTGTTCATCGACGCCGGCTTTGGTACCGGCATCGTCAGCGCCGGGCAGGGCATGGGCCGTACTTGGCTGCTGGTGTGGTTCGCTTCCGCCTCTGCCAATCAGGGCTGCCTCAACAAGCGCGCAGAGATGTGGCAAGCGGCGCGAGACTGGCTCAAGGCCGGTGGCTGCATTCCCGATGATCCTGTGCTGCGGGACGAGTTGATGGCGCCTGAAGTCGTTCCGCGAGTCGACGGCAAGGTGCAGATCGAGGCAAAGAAGGACATGAAGGCGCGTGGCATTCCATCGCCGAACAGGGCCGACGCGCTGGTGCTCTCGTTTGCCTTCCCTGTGTTCAAGAAGGACGCTTTACCCGCGGGGAACAAGCCAAATGCCCGCCGCGCCTACGACCCATACCAGAACGTTTAGGGGCTCCATGACTCTCTGATCGGTCGCGACAATCCACCGGAATTACAGTCCGGTGATTGTCATGGCATCGTATCTCGACTCGATCGCACAGTATCTCAGCGCTGATACGCTCGCAGCAGCCCGGAAGGGTGGCAGTCCGGAAACCCTGCTGTCTGCAGTACGCGGCAAGCAGCCAGACGACATCTCGATCGACCTGGGCAACTACAACCCAGACAACTGGCTGATGAAGATGGGCACCAAGCGCGTCTTCCAGCAGGGAGAGTTTGATAACCCGGACCGCTGGGCGCCGGGCGCACAGGCTGCGGCGCTGAAGAATGCGACATGGGACTCGCAGTACGGCCTTTTGTACGACATCAAAGACGCCGAGAAATACTGGATTCCGGAAAAGGTGGGGTTCATGGACAAGGTCATGTCCATGTTGCCGCTGGTAGCTGCCGGCATCATGACGGCCGGCGTTGGTGGAGCCTTCGGTGCAGGCTCAGCAGGGTCCGCGAGTTCCTCTACGCTGTTCACGGGAGGCGCCGGCGCTGGTGAAGCAGCGGTTGCGGCGACTGCCACCGAAGCGGGTGCGGCTGGTGCCGCCGCGGCTGGCGGCTACACAGCAGGGCAGCAAGCCGCGCTCGACTCGCTGATACACGATCTCACCATCGCCGATGCGCTCGAGAGTGGCGCGGCCGGCGCGGCCGGTGCAAGCGCCGTCGACGCCGGCTACACCATCGAGCAACAGCAGGCACTTGACTCGATCATTGGCGACCTGTTGAAGGCTGACCAGCTCGACGCAGGAGGCAAGGGCGCCGGGCTCATCAATCAACTGAAGGACGCCTACGGCGCGGCCAAGCCGTACAAGGACGTGCTGTCTATCGCGCAGACAGCCGCTTCGGTCTTCCAAGGCCAAGGCGCGGCCGATGCCACCAAACAGGCCGCAGGACAGCAGCAACAGGCCGGCAATGACGCGCTGGCCGCACAGCAGGCGGCACAGCAGGCGCAAGCCGATGCAGCCGCCAAGTCCCTCGAATTGCAGCGCCAGGCGCAGGAAAAGCAGCTCGCGCAGCAGAACGCCACACTGCAGGAGCAGTTGCGCATGCAGCAGGCTATGGCGTCGTACCAGCAACAGGTCTATTCGCAGCAGCTGGCACAAGCCGCGAAGTCGTCGAAGCTCGCAGAGGAACAACTTCGTCGGAACAATCAGAGACAGCCTGACTTTGCGGCCGCGCTCAGCGGCAACCGTCGAGCCGGGCAAATGGGCGTTGCCGGCACGATGCTCACCGGCGCAGGAGGGCTCGATCCTGGCCTACTGACACTCGGCCGTAACACGTTGCTGGGGCTTGATGGCGGACTACATAGACTCACGCAAGCAGATTCTTCAGCGCTGGGCGGCGCTCGAGCAGGAACGCTCATCGTGGCTGACGCACTGGCAGGAGATAGCCAGGTACCTGCTGCCGCGCAATGGCCGCTTTCTCTGCACCGACAACAACCGCGGCGAGAAGCGCCACAACGCGATCTACGACTCTACCGGGACGCGCGCGCTCTACACCCTACAGGCCGGCATGATGTCCGGCATGACCAGCCCGGCGCGGCCGTGGTTCAAGCTGGCGACCCCAGATCACGACCTGAACCGCTATGGGCCGGTGAAAATCTGGTTGTCTGATGTCACGCAGTTGATGCGCGAGGTATTCCAGCGCTCGAATACCTATCGCGCGCTACAGCACATGTACCTCGAGCTTGGCGCTTTCGGCACGGCGGCATCCTTTCTCACCGAGGACTACACCGACGTAATCCGTCACTACCCGCTGACGATCGGCGAATTTTCTGTCGCGACCGATAACCGTGGAATGGTTAATACTCTGGCGCGCAAGTACCGCATGACGGTGGGCAACATCGTCCGCGAGTTCGGTATCGCCAACGTTTCGACCGGCATCAAGGACGCATGGGATAGGCACCGCGTCGACGACTGGCGCGAGGTAATCCACATTGTGCAGCCGCGCGAGGACCGCGACGATACGAAACGCGACGCCAAGAACATGCCGTGGGCCTCGACCTACATCGAGGTCGCATGCGATCACCAGAAGGTGCTGCGTGAATCCGGATTCGAGATTTTTCCGGCGCTTTGTCCGCGCTGGCAGACGGCCGGTGGCGACATATACGGCCATTCGCCCGGAATGGAATCGTTGGGCGACATCAAACAGTTGCAGCAGGAGCAGTTGCGCAAGGGACAGGGAATCGATTACATGTCGCAGCCGCCGTTGCAGGCGCCGACCGCGATGAAGAACGTCGGCGTTGATTCGCTGCCAGGGGGAATCTCCTACTACGACGCCACTTCGCCGCACAGCGGAATCCGCACGCAGTTCGAAATCCGGCTGGACCTCAATCACCTGCTGGCCGACATCCAGGACGTGCGCGGACGCATCAGATCGGCCTTCTACGCCGACCTGTTCTTAATGCTTGCCAATCAGACCGATGCGCGCATGACAGCTACCGAGGTGGCTGAGCGGCATGAAGAAAAGTTGCTGATGCTGGGGCCGGTGACAGAGTCGCTCCACAACGAGCTCCTTGATCCGCACGTGGACATCACCTTCTCCCGCATGCTCAAGGCAGGAATTCTGCCGCTCGTGCCTGAGGAGTTGAAAGGCATGGACCTGAACGTCGAGTACGTCTCGGTGCTCGCGCAAGCACAGCGCGCGGTCGGAACGAACAGCGTCGATAGATTCGTCTCGAACCTCGGCGTAGTGGCGCAGATCAAGCCGGAAGTCATCGACAAGCTGGACGTTGATGAGTGGGCGGACGCCTACTCGGACATGCTAGGCGTCGATCCGAAAATGATAATTCCGGGCGAGCAGGTCGCGCTGGTACGCAAGCAGCGCGCACAAGCGCAGGCGCAAGCCGCACAGGCCGAACAGCAGAAATTGCAGAGTGAGACCGTGCGCAACGTCGGGTCTGTCGATCCGTCTCAGATGGGCGACGTGATGAACATGTTCAGCGGGTATTCGACGCCGGGGACCGTGCAATGAGGGGCTCCATAACACAGGGGCGCGCATTTAATGTCATCGCATGACCCGTTTGACCTCGAAGGCCAGGAACAGCACCGCAAGGCGAAGGACGATCGCGACGGGCTCGACCGAAAGAACGAGACAGAGGACATTCGATGGTTGATGTCAGGGCCGCGCGGCCGGCGGATCGCTTACCGATTCCTCGAGCGCGCAGGCATCTGGCAAAGTAGTTTCACAGGCAACAGCGAGACGTTCTTCCGCGAAGGACGGCGTGACATGGGGCTGCAGCTTCTGGCATCTATCAACACCACATGCCCGGATGCCTACGCCAAGATGATCGAAGAGGCGAGACAAAATGGACGAAGCAGCAGCGGTAACCGATCAAGCAGCAACAGCAACGACGCAACCTACGACGACAACGGGACAAACTGACACTGCACCCGCCACTACGTTGATGGACGCAGCGCCCGGCACCGAGCCGGCAGCGGGCGACAACACGCAACAGCAGGCCGATACGCAGACTTCCGCGGCACCGGCCGAGTACACTGATTTCACTCTTCCTGAAGGCATGGACAAGGACTCAGCCGACTTGACGGCGCTCGTCGCCGACGCGAAGGCGCTGAACCTCGACCAGGCCGGCGCTCAGAAATTCCTCGACCGCGAATTCGCTCGGACCAAGCAGCACGCCGAGAACGCAAAGACTGCGGCGACTTTCTGGGCCACGCAAGCGAAGGAAGACAAGGAATTCGGCGGCGAGAACCTGAAGCAGAACCTGGCCGTTGCAGAACGCGGCCTCGATGCCTACGGTACGCCGCAACTCAAGCAGTTGCTCGCGGCAACCGGCCTATCAAACCATCCGGAAATCATCCGGATGTTGTGGAAGGCCGGGCAGACAGTCAAGGAGGACAGCATTGTGAATGGCGGCGGCGCAGTCAATGGCGCGCGCAGCACGGCGCAACGCTTGTTCCCGCACATGAACCCGTGATGAGGTAACGACAAAATGGCAACTCTATCAACTGGTCAGCTCACCCTGGCCGATGTTTCGAAGCGCATGATGCCCGACGGTTCGGTTGATCCGATCGCCGAACTGCTCTCGCAAACCAACGACTGCCTGGAAGACCCGGTATTCGTCGAATCCAATCAACCGACCTCGCATATCGTCACGATCCGCACCGGCTTGCCGGCGGTCTACTGGCGTCAGTACAACGCCGGGGTTCCTCCGAGCAAGTCCACCACGGCGCAGATCACCGAGCCGTGTGCGATGATGGAAGCGCGCAGCCACATCGATGCCAAGCTGCTGCAACTCAACGGCAACAGCGCAGCGTTCCGGCTCTCCGAAGATTCCCCGTTCCTCGAGTCGATGGCGCAGGAGATGACGGACAAGCTCTTCAACGGCAACGTCGCGGTCGATCCGAAAACCTTCTCAGGTCTGTCGACACGGTACAGTTCTACCTCGGCCGGCAACGGTAACAACGTCATCCTGGCAGGCGGCTCGGGCTCGGACAACGCCTCAATGTATCTCGTGGTGTGGGGCGAGCAAACCGTGTTCAGCACCTATCCGAAGGGGTCGAAAGCTGGCCTCACAAGCAAAGACCTTGGGGAAGAATCGGTGCAGGATGCCGCCGGCAACTGGTATCAGGCGGCACGCTCGCTCTACCAGTGGGATTGCGGACTGGTTGTCAAGGACTGGCGGTATGCGGTACGCATCGCCAACATCGACGTGTCAGACTGGATCGGGGTGACGGGTACGCAGGCGCTGACCGCGGCCACCAACCTGGTCAAGCTGATGACCAAGGCAATGGCGCGCATTCCGAATATGAACATGGGCCGCGCGGCCTTTTACGCGAATCGATCTATCGCTGAGGGCCTGATGATTCAGTCGCTGGACCGTTCGCAGAATGTGCTTTCGGTGCAGCCGGCGCTCAATCAGTTCGGCCAGTCAATCATGACCCTGAAGTTCCAAGGGGTTCCGATCCGCATCGTCGACAAACTCGGCATCGCCGAGACTGCCGTTTCTTAAGGAGCCGCCACCATGATGACCGATGCACTACTGCAACTCTCGGCCGCGCAAGCCGTCACCGCTTCAGCGGTATCGACCAACACCATCGACCTCGGCACGGCGCGCGATATCGGGCCGGGCCGGCAGCTCTATGCTGTGATCACCGTCGACGAGACGGCAACCGCGGCCGGTGCGGCGACGGTGGATTTCCAACTCATCACCTCGGCTGCTGCCGCGCTCAGCTCGCCGACGATCATCGGCGCGACGAGTCCGATCGGCAAGGCCGAACTGACCGCCGGCCGCAAGCCGATCGTCATCCCGATCCCGTCTGCAAATCTCAATGCGCAACCAATCGGCCAGCGCTATTTCGGCCTGCAATTCACGGTCGCAACTGGTCCGCTTACCGCTGGCAAGTTCACCGTCAACATCACCGATAGCGACGTGAGCGTAGGCAAGTACTACGCGAGCGGCTTCACTGTCGCCTGACCGTCATGGCTAAATACCGAGCCCTGCGCGAGACGCTCATTTCTCACCTGTGCCGCAAGGTGCAGGAGGGGGAAGAGTTCGAGGCCGAGTTCCCAGAAGGGACGAAGCTGTCTGACAACATCGAGCTAGTTATTCCGTCAGAAGAGCCGGACTCTCTGGATACCGGCCAGGGCGGGAAGCTCAAGAGGCGATGATTAGGCGATGATTCAGCGGAGTGGTGGCGAAGGCTCCCACTCCGTTTTTCCACAGGAGGAGACCGTATGGCGACAATCGCATCCAGCAGTCTAGACCCGCGTCCGCCAAGCCATACATGGTCTGGGTGTCGCTGGCTGGCAATCACCGAGGCCGACACCGGCGCGGCGTTCGAACTCTCTCGCTTTGCTGACCGTTCTGTCCAGGTGTTCGGCACCTTCGGCGCGGGCGGCACGCTGCTAATCGAGGGCAGTAATGACGGCGGCACGACATGGGCAACGCTAAAAGACGTGTTCGGCGTTGCGCTGCAATTCACCTCCGCCGACATCCTGACCATTGGCCCGATCGTCCGCCACATTCGCCCGCGGGTTTCCGCAGGAACCGGTGTGTCGCTGAACGTGTATCTGGTCGAAGGCACCCGTTAGAATACAAGGAGCAAGAGCATGGCTTCCCCAGTTAAGTACTACGATTACATAGAGCAGGTCAACAAAGGCGTTCACGTGTGGGGAACCCACACCTTTAAGATCGCCCTTGGAAACACCGGACTGACCCAAACGCATACCGTGCTCGCCGACGTGACGCAGATTGCCACGGGCGGCGGCTACACGGGCGGCGCTGGCGGGGGGCTGACCCTTGATTCCGTGACGTTGAGTGAGACGACGGGCACGGCAAAAGTAGTCATTGCCGACGAGGTGCTCACTGCAACCGGCGCAGTCGCCACGTTCCGCTACCTGCACTACTACAACGACACGGCCACCTCTCCGGCTGATGCGCTGGTGCTCGGGTATGACCACGGATCGGCGGTTACGCTTGCGAACACCGAGACTTTTACGGCCGATCACGACGCCACGAATGGGCTCTGGCAATCCGCATGACCGTCCAGGTTATGTACGGCGAGATTACCGCCAGGCTCTTCAACCGAGTTGTGCGGCAGGTCATGACCAACGGGCATCTGCTAAAGGTCACGACTGCCGACAACAACGAAGTGACCATAGCCTGGGTCGATGGCGAAGGACGCCAACTCAAGGGCCGTCCGGTTGTCATACAGTCAGGAGCGCGCATCAAGTGCGAAGGCATAAATGATGTGCTGTATTTACCGCAGATCAGAACTAAAGGTGAGGCGTGAAGATCGCCTACACCGCGACAGTCGAGCAGTTGATCGAGGCAGGGTTGTCGCCGCGTATCATTGAACTTGCAAAGCAACCGTTTATGCGGCCAGGGGGGATTGATTTTGATATCCCCTACGCGATGGCGGTATTGGACGCCCGTGAAAAGGTTGATCTTTATGCGCTACACATAAACAACCCTGGCAAGAACGTATGTTTCCCGCCTATTCCTGGCAAAGCCACGATGGGACTAGTTGTCGACCAACCTACACGAGGTGAAGCATGAAACCGCAAGCAATGACAATTGAATCCGTGGCTGCGCAGGATGCCGCAGTCAATGCAATGACGTGGAGCGACATGGTGGCGCGCTACGATCTACTCAACGCCGTTGTAGAGGCGACCTACGTGAAGACCGCCCCGATCCAGGCGAAACTCGACGCGGAGAACGCAAGGGCAGAAGCGGCGCGCATCAGTGCGACGGAGCTGGCAGACCAGATCGAAAATATCTGGGGCGCAGACTGGATCTCGACGAAGCGTGAGATTGGCCTGATCGCCAATCGCATGGCTGTCGCGAAGAAGCTCAATCTCGCTCCGGTCGCGTGATGTTCGATCGCCTGTTGTGGAGCGGTGCGGCGAGCGCGATCTATACTCTCGCCGCCGTTGTGCTGTTCGCCGTGTGCGGGAGCGTGCATGCTACGACGTTTCTTGCGTGGACGGCCGACTGCACGCACCCATGCACCAACTCGGCGACGGGGACAAAGGCCCCTCCCAGCGGGGGGTCGAGCGACAACTTTACCCTCTCCAATGGGGCACCCGGCACCTCCATCTCGACCAGCATCAAGCATTCCGGCAGCGGATCGCTCAAAACGGTTGCCGTAGGCAATGACGGCGGGAACCAGCCTGAAGGCGCAGAACCCCTCTATCAAGGGCTGTTTGGAAACTACTTCCCCGGCACATTCTCTGGATCGACCCGATATTACCGATGGTGGATGCGGATAGAGTCTGGCTGGTCGTGGGGAAATTCCGGTGTCGGCGACCCGGTTATTAAGGTGATTCGAGAATCCACCCCGACTGGGCAATGGTTCACGGTGCTCATGACACCGAGTGGTTTCCAATTCGACGACTGCGATAGCGATGGGGTGGGCGGATCGCACGCGGGAGAATGCTACAACAATACCGGGGCGCACGGTTCATCTGCTGCCTCAGGTATCAATGTCTCCTATACACACCCGACAGACAGCACGTGGCGTGAGTACATCCTAAAGATAAAAGAGCCGTCTTCGTTTAGCTGCACGCCGGGTGCTGGCTGCGATTCGGAGTTCACGCTTTACATCAACGGCACGCAGGTAAGCACAAACACCGGCTGGAAGATTGTGCCGGATGCGGGAACTGCTGACGCAGCGGGATTCCACTTCCCCGGAACGGCTGGTCCATACTTTCAGATTCGATCGTCGGTCGCCGCTGGCGGGACGTTCTACTGGGACGACTTTTCGGTTGATGATACTTTCAACTCTATAGCGGGAGGTGGCGACACTACCGCGCCGACCGTTCCCGCTAGCCTATCCTGCCCTTCCTCGACTACCACGGGGATTACCTGCACATGGTCTGCATCGACAGACGCGGTGGGCGTCACGAGCTACCCGCTTGAACGCCGCTCACTCCCAGATGGCGGGGCATGGACGCAGATCGCCGCGCCTGCAGGAACGAGCTACGCCGACACGGTACCGGCTATGACTCGCTACGAGTATCGCGTCAGCGCGAAGGATGCAGCGGGGAATCAGTCTGCGCCCAGCACCTCTGTGACCGCCACCTCGCACCTCAACCTGGCGTTCGGCTACGGAGTCAATCTTCCGCTCGAGTTCCGCGACGGCACTTGGGACGCGGGGCAGCGTGAAGCGGCGCTTGATGCGATCGAGTTTATGTGCGGCACTTCTTGCTGGGTGCGTATGGATGTCACGCATTCGACGGTTGAGGCGACGCAAGGCGTCTATGACTGGTCGAGTTACGACACGCGCATCGCTGAGATCAACGCGCACGGTTTTCAGAAGATGCTGATGCTCGGGTACTCGCCAGCATGGAATCGTGACGGCGCCTGCTCGACCAGCAACGCGATGCCGGTCAGTGGCGCGGCATTCGGGGCTTTCGTCGGCGCGGCGGTTGCTCGATTCACCCCGGATGCCGTCGAGTTCTGGAATGAGCCGAATGCGATCAATTTCTCCTGTCCTTCGGTATCGGCGTCGAATTACTACACGAAAGTGTTGGAGCCAGGCTACAACGCCGCGAAAGCCGCACGCCCGGCAACAGCGGTGATATTAGGTGGAACCGGACCTGCGACCGACGTTGGCTGTACTGGCACGACTCCGAATGTCACTTGTACAACCTCGCGTACCTCGATTGGCTGGCTCACCGATCTATATGGCATTGCGACGGTAAAAGAGCACTGGGACGGTATCGGGTTCCACCCATACACCAACAGCACGCAGCCGCCCGGCACCGCCTACACCACGGGCCTCGGGACAGGCTGGATGCAAATGGAGCAGCGCACTGAGGGCAGTGGCAGCTTGCGAACGCTAATGACCAATAACGCGCAGTCTGCGTTGAAGATCGTTACTACAGAGTGGGGTATTCCGACCAGCGGATCGGGCAATATGGGCAGTGTCAGCGTCACCTCGCAGGCCAATGACTGGGTGAAGCAGGGCTTCGGCATCCTTGCTGGTAAGTCGTGGGCGGGACCGTCAGTATGGTACGTGCTGACTGACCGCTGCGCTACAACAGCGAACGAAGAGTGCTGGTTCGGCCTCTTGCAACAAGACCTCGTGACTAAAAAGCGTTCCTTCGGTGCGTTCAAAGCACTCGCCAATCCGCTGGCTGCGCCAGGCAGAGACAAATTCAGGCCGCGCTAAATGGCAATCAATCCCGTACAAGGCGGCTCAAATCAGGATTTCACCGGAGCATCAATTGCCTCGCTGCAGCTTACATTTGGCACTCCGGTTGCCGCGAATAGTCTGGTTTGTGGTCATGGGACATTTGGCCCGACAACGCACGTTCCGCTAGTCAATGACAATCAAAGTAATTCTTATACCGTTGTATTAACTAACGGAGCTGATGCCACAAATAACCAAGCGGGGTTTCTATTCTACAAAGAAGGCATTTCCAATGCTCCGACAACGTTCACGCTAACCTTCGTGGGAGGTCTGTCTCCGAACTATGTAGAGCTTACGGTAGAAGAATTCTCTGGCGTTGCAACGAGTTCGGCAGCAACAGGCACGTTTGGGATGAACGTGCAGAATTCTCCAGGAACCGGGACGAACGCAGTCACATCTCCCAGCATCACTCCTGCCGTCGACGGATGCCTGATCTACGGGTTCACACAGAATGACGGCGGGTCGACGCTGGCCTCGGCTGGCACTGGCTATACGAGCGGCGTATCGAATGCCACTGCTGCATGCCGCAGCGAGTACAAGGTACAGACAACGGCTGCGGCCGTAGCTGCCACCTTCACCGTTGCGGCGAACGAATCACACATTACCGGCGTCATGGCGTTCAAGCCAGCGGCAGGTGGAGGCGGAAGCGCGACCACAGTTGCAGCGCAAGCGAGTTACGCCTTCACCCCACAGTCGGTCGGAACGTCGTGGGGACATGTGACGCCAATTGCCCAGGCATCATATGCTTTTACCCCGCAGAATGTTGGAACAAGCCAAGGCGGAAACAAAACTACCGTCATTGCGCAAGCGACGTACAGCTTCACGCCACAGCCAGTCGGAACAGCACGCACCCGCACGGTCGATGTCACATACCTTTCGGTTCCTGGCAATGAGGGGTACCGCATCGAGTGGGACAGCAACTCGGGTGAGCCGTATGCCAACAGCGCCGAAGTCGCAACGGATGTCCTGACCTACGCGATAACCGGACTTGCAGAGCGCACGACGTACTACTGGCGCGTTGCTGCACTCGTTGCTGGTGAGCCGCAAACGTGGTCGAACGAGGAAGTCTTCACGACCAGCATCGATCCAATGGTGGCCGATGCGGCGAGCTACACATTTACACCTCAGGATGTTGGGCTGATCGGCGGGTTCAATATCGCATCCGCACAGGCAAGTTATGCCTTCACCCCGCAGCCGATTGGAACGAGCAAAGGCGGAAACCAGACGACTTCCGCCAACTCGGCGAGCTACGCCTTCACCCCGCAGAATGTCGGGACAGCGAAGAGCAATGTTTATTCAGACACGATAGATCAAGCTTCATACGTTTTCACACCGCAAAATGTCGCAACTAGCCGTACCGTGGTGAGCACATTGGCCGCGAACAGTGCCAGCTATGCGTGGACGCCGCGAAGCGTCGGCACGAGCACGACCGGCACGGAAGACCGACGGGCAGGCTTTATCACCACGCGGCGTAGACGGAGAGCATAAATGTCATCGGATGTCGATATATGCAACCTCGCGCTCTCTCATCTTGGCGACGAGGCCGAAGTTACCTCGATAGCACCGCCGGATGGAAGCGCACAGGCAGCGCACTGCGCAGTGTTCTATCCGATCGCCCGTGATGCCATCTTGCAGACCCCGTGGAGCTTCAACACGTCTCGCGCGGTCCTGTCCAAATTGGTCGAAGCGCCAGCCTTCGGCTGGGCCTACGCTTACAGCGTGCCGGCCAACTGCCTGGCCGTCATCGCCGTCCATGATTCTGGCGTATCTGATGACGAGCAGCCGCGCGAGTTCGTCAGCGAGACATTGCCGGGCGGAGAGGCCTGCATTTTCACCAACGTGAATGACGCTGTCTGCCGCTATTCGCGGCGCATCACCGATAGCGCAAAGCTTCCGCCGCATGTCGTGGTGGCTCTTTCCTGGCTGCTCGCCTCCTATCTTGCCGGGCCGATTATCAAAGGTGATTCCGGGCGTAAAGCGGCGCTCGATTCGCACAAGCAGTTCCTCGATTGGTTCGGCCGCGCCATGATCTCCGATGCGGCGCAAAACAGGATTCGCCCGGAACATCTTCCGCCGTGGCTGCGCGATCGGACGATGACTCCAACGTCAGAGTCAACCTGGATTCGTTGACGTGGCGGCAAACCTTCGAACGCTCCAGAAGTCATTCACCGGCGGCGAGGTGTCTCCCGAATTCTGGGCTCGCGCCGACGACGCGAAGTATCAGGCCGGTCTGGCTATCGCACGCAATTTCATCGTCAAGCCGCAGGGGCCGATCGAGAACCGCGCCGGCTTTCAGTTCGTGCATTCGACCAAGGACTCGGCCAAGCTTGCGCGTCTGATACCGTTCATCTACTCGACTGACCAATCGATTGCCATCGAGTTCGGCGACCAGTACCTGCGGTTTCATACAGATGGCGCGACGCTGCTGACGCCTTCCGCATCGGCGTGGTCGAACGCCAGCAACACGGTAACGATCAGCGTTTCAACATCGGCCGTTGTCACGATCACTACTGCCAATCCAGGTGTCGTGACATGGAACGCGCATGGAATGGCGAACGGTGATCCCGTTGCCTTCACCACGACCGGCAAGCTTCCAGGCCTGACGGCGGGCCTGACCTACTACGTCCGTGACGTGACCGCCAACACGTTCAAGATCGCCGCAACGGTCGGCGGTACGGCATTGAGCACTTTCGTCAGCTCGAGCGGGACGCAGACTGCGCACAAGTTGACGGCAGGCGTAGTGACCTGGGCAGCCCATGGCCTGGCCAACGGAACGCCGCTGTTGCTGACTACTACCGGCGCACTGCCTTCTCGCTTGACCGCCAACGGCGTCTATTACGTGATCAACGCCGCGACTAACACGTTTGGACTCGCCGAATCGGTCGGCGGGGCCGGCGTGCATACATTCGGCAGCCAGTCAGGCACGCACACGGCGGCGCGCTGGTATCTGGTCGGTGATCTGGTCGCCTCCGGCGGCTCGACGTATTACTGCATCCTCGGCCACACCAACCAAGTGCCGCCGAACGCGACCTATTGGTATCTCGAGCCGGCGAGCGGCGAATACGAGATACCGACTCCATACGCAGACGAGGATGTCGCCAACATTCACTATGTTCAGTCGGCTGACGTGCTGACTTTGGTGCACCCAGGCTACGCACCGCGCGAGTTGCGACGCTACAGTGCTACCAACTGGCAGATGTCTGCGATTGCCTTCGCCAGCGCACAGACGCCACCTGGGACAGCAACCGCCACCGCAACAGGCGGTACTGGCACCGACTACGCCTATGTCGTTACCTCTGTGGACTCGAAGGGCTTCGACGAATCTATCGCTTCGACCATCGGCTACTGCGACGGCAACCTGTTCGCCGCAGGGGCTTACAACACCGTGACGTGGAACGCAATGGCGGGGGTAACGCGCTACCGCGTCTATCGCAAGAGCGGCGGGCTGTTCGGCTACGTCGGCCAGGCTGACGATGCGACATCGTTCACAGACGACAATATCGCGCCTGATCTGTCGCGCACCCCACCGATCGCGCAGACCCTGTTCGAGTCGACAGGCAACTATCCTGCAGCAGTGAGCTACTTCGAACAGCGGCGCGTATTCGCCGGAACCACGGACGAATCACAAAATATCTGGATGACCAAGAGCGGCACCGAGTCCAACATGGACTATTCTCTGCCGATCAAGGACGACGATTCCATCCAGTTCCGCATTGCGGCGCGCGAGGCCAGCACCATTCGTCATGTGGTTCCGCTTTCTGATCTGGTGTTCCTGTCCAGTTCCACGGAATTTTCGTCGGTCAGTTCGGACGCGCTCACGCCGGAGACGATCAACGTCAAGCCGCAGTCCTACATCGGTGCGAACAACGTGCAACCGGTGATTGTTTCCAACAATGTGATCTACGGGGCTGCGCGCGGCGGGCATGCGCGCGAGATGGCATATGCCTGGCAGAACAAGGGCTACATCAGCGGCGATTTGTCGCTGCGTGCGCCGCACCTGTTCGACGATCTGCAGGTTGTCGACATGGCCTATCAGAAGGCGCCCTATCCGGTCGTGTGGCTGGTCTCGAGCAACGGCAGCCTGCTCTCATTTACTTACGTCCCGGAGCAACAAGTAGGCGCCTGGGCGAGGCACGACACGGACGGCGCATTCGAGGCCTGCTGCGTGGTGCCTGAAGGTGACCAGGACGTGCTCTACGTCGTCGTCCGCCGCACCATCAACGGCCAGACGAAACGCTACATCGAGCGCCTGCACCAGCGCAGCACGGCCGACCAGGCGGACTCGTTTTTCGTCGACTGCGGCCTGACCTACGACGGCGCCCCGGCGACGACGATCAGCGGACTGGGCCACCTCGAAGGGAAAACTGTCTCTATCCTCGGGGATGGCGCCGTGATGGCGCAGGAAGTAGTGACGGCTGGCGCGATCACCCTGCCACAGGCGGTCAGTGTGGCGCACATTGGCCTTCCATACATCGCCGATATCCAGACCCTGCCGCTATGGATCGAGACAGAAGCGCTCGGCCAGACGCGCGAAAAGAACGTGAACAAGGTCCAGTTGCGCGTCTATCGCTCGAGCGGAATCTTCGTCGGCCAGGACTTCGATCATTTGACCGAGTACAAGCAGCGCAACAATGAACCGTATGGGTCCCCGCCCGCACTCAAGACGGCGCCTATCGATATCGTCATTAAGGGACAATGGACGCCGGATGCGCAGGTATGCATCCGGCAGATTGATCCACTACCGCTTACCATCAGCGGTATTGCACTCGAAGTTACGGTGGCCTGACATGGATTTTGACATTGGCTCGTGGTTCGATAGTTTCAGCTTCGAGGATCTTGGTCAGGCGGCGCAGGTTGCCGGCGTGGCAACCTCGGCGATAGGCGCCTACTACTCGACCAGCGGCCAAGCTAGCGCGATCAATGCGCAAGCGGGTCTGGACGACATTCAGGCGCGATCGAACTATTCCGCCTCGCTGGCGCAGATTGGCCTCGAGTCGATCAACGCGCAACTTGGCTTCGCGCAGATCAAGCACGATGCCGACCTGTCGGTGATTCGTTCTGAGAGCGATGCCGCGACATTGCGCGCACAGGCCGGAATCGGTATGGCTCGCGCCGGCGCATCGGCGGCAAATGCTTACGCCGGGGCCGCGATCGACGACAACGAAGCGCATCTTGCAGAACTGCATGCCCAGTCATCTCTGTTGCACGGCCAATGGGACGAACAGGCCGTGCGCATGAAGACTGCGCAGACCAAGTCGAAGCGCCGCGCATCTATGGCGGCACGCGGCATCGAACTCGGCTCCGGCACGACCGCAGCGGTGCTCACGTCCGACGAAGTCGTCGGCGAGCAGTCTGTCACGCAGGTGCGCGAGAAGGCGCTGCAGGCTGCCCTGGGCTATCGCATGGCAGCGGAGAATGCCGGGATATCGGCGGGGGCAAAGCGGGCTTCCGCCGGCGCCACGCTCATGATTGCCGGCATGGAACAGCAACTCAGCGAAGTGCGTGCGACATCGCTCACCGAAAGCGCGATTGCGGAAGCCGACTTCAAGAAGGCTATGGCCGACGCCGGCATGCTCAACACCGAAGCGGCGCTAGAGCTGAAGAAGGTGCTGGCCGAGTCGGGCCTGTCGATGTCTGAGGCCGCCAGCGACTCAAAGCGCACGGCAGCCGACAATATGAGTCCGTGGCTGTCCGCCGGAACCTCGCTGCTCGGTGGCGTCAGCAAGGTGGCGGATAGCTGGTATCGCCTCAACAAAACGCGAGGCTGACATGCCGAGAATTCCATCCGATACCCCATACGCCGACACCGGCGCAATCAATGCCATACAAGTGCCGCGCGGTGCCTCGCCGGCTGAAGCAGCCTATCCAGGCCAGCAATTGCAAGAGTTCGGCAATGCGCTGACCGGCGTCGGCTCGACGTTGGTGCAGATTGCCGTGGATGAGCAAAACACGGTCAATGAAATCGCGGTCATGAACGCAATGAACAAGGCGCGGGCGACGGCGCTTGATCTTGAGTGGAATCAGGAGACCGGCTATCAGTCGCTAAAGGGCGATTCCGCGCTGACCCGGCCTGACGGAATCAGCCTGCCTGACGAGTACGGGCAGAAGCTGCAGACCTCGATAGGAGAAATCGCTGCAGGTCTCGGCAACGATCGGCAGCGGCAGGGCTTCAACCTGCGCGCCGAAGCGATGGTGTCGGAATTCAAGGGACGGACGGCGACGTACATGTCGCATGAGTTCAAGGCGCATACGCTGTCGGTGGCCGATGGCACGATCAAGATCGCTGCGAATGAAGCACAGCGCTACTGGAACAACGAGAAGAAGGTCTATACCAACCTGAACCAGGTAAAAGCCGCGGTTATGAGCGCAGGGAAAATCCACGGGTGGTCGGCGTCCGAGAAGATCGCGCGCATGCAGATTGCGACCAGCAACGTGCATGCCAGCGTGATCGAGGCCGCACTGCAGGCCGGCAACGCCTCATACGCTTCGCGCTACCTCGCCAAGTACAGTAACGACATCACGGCCGACGATGCGCTGAAAGCTACCGGGCAGATTGACAAGGTGATGGACGTACAGCAAGCCTTGTCCGCAACCAACTGGGCGACTCAGCAACTGACCCCGCGCTTCCAGCCTACCGACTTCGACCGAATGGTGAACATCACATTCAAGACCGAATCAGGAGGTCGGCAATTCGACAAGGCCGGCAACGTCATGACTTCATCCGCGGGCGCGATCGGAATCGCACAGGTGATGCCGACGACCGGGCCAGAAGCGGCAAAGCTGGCCGGGCTGGAATGGGACCAGAAGCGATTCAAGGATGATGCCGATTACAACGCCGCGCTTGGCCGCGCCTACCTAAAGGATCAGTTGCGCATATTCCACAACAATGTGCCGATGGCCTGGGCGGCCTACAACGCAGGGGCGGGTAGGGTAAAGACCGCCATGAAAATGGCCGATATCGCCGGAAACAAGGAGGCGTGGCTGTCGTTCATGCCGGATGAGACGAAAGCGTATGTTCAGAAAAACATGCGCGCCTACGCAACGGGGTCCGGCGCGCCACAGGCGCCGAGTGAGATGGAAATGGTCAATGTCGCCGTCGAACGACTGGGGCCGAATGCCAGGCCCGAACTGGTCAGATTGACGCGCCAGACGGCGGAGCATCAATACGGGCTGATCGACAAGGCGCAGAAGGATCGCGACGAATCCGCGGTGATGACGGCAATGCGCGAACTAGAGCAGAACGGCGGGCGCTTCTCGTCGCTCTCGATTGCGACGCGATCGGCTATACCGCCGAAGGAAATCGACAACCTGATGAGCTATGGCAGCCGTCTCGCAAAGGGCGATGACACGACCAACCCGGCGCTGTACCTGAAACTCACAGACGAGCGATCGTTGAAGGCGCTCACTGACGCGCAGTTCTACCGGCTGCGTGGCGAACTCTCGCAATCGGATTTCCAGCATTTCGCCAGAGAGCGGCAGAAGGAGATTTCCGGCAAAGGCTCGGACAAGCCAGATGACCTGAATACATCGGCGATCAAGCAGGTGCTCGACGATCGCCTGCGCATGCTAGGACGCGACCCGACTCCGAAGGATGGAAGCGCTGAATCGCAGTTGATCGGCGCGATGCACAAGACAGTGCGCGACTCGATCCTTAACGCCCAGACTGTGACCGGCAAGAAGATGACCGACGCCGAAGTCGAGAAGCACATAGACGGGCTGTTTTCCAAGAGTGTTTCATTTCGCAACACATTCCTTGGTATGGATATCGGCGGGCTCAAGTCGATGGGGCTGATGGGCATGGCACCTGGGGACATTCCGACCAACGTCCGCGATCAACTCAAGAAGGATTTCGCCGCTCGCGGCATCGACTCGCCGGCCGATACCGATCTGCTTGGCGCCTACTGGAAGCTGAAGCTCAGCCAACGATGAACGACGAATTCGACACGGCCGGCGCGGTCGATGCCTACCTGAACGACACGGGAACCAATCCGGCCTTCGACGCGCGCATTAACGTCGCGATGTCGCTCGACACGCCACCGGACTATGAGGCCGAACTGCGCCAGGCCGCGCAGCGCACCGGCGTTCCGCTGGAATCGGCGCGCGCCTTCCCCGATGAGGTAAAGCGCCAGGCGCAGATCGAGGCGGTCGACTTCGTGCAAATGGCGAAAGACTTTCCGCACACCACGCGGTTTTTGGGCAACCTGAGCAACTCTCGGCTGGCGCATGACGACATCCCAGCCATGACGCAAACCGAGCGCGCGTTGCGCCAGATGGGCGGCGGGGCATTAGAAGCGCTGGGTATGGAAGTGAGCGGTACCGGACAACTGCTCGACATCCTTCAGAGACGGACAATCGGAGACTTCGCGGCACGCTGGCTGCCGAAACCGCAGGCCGGCGGACGGCCTACTCCTGAGTCGCTGGTCGGACCGCTGCTCGGAGAAGGCTGGCGTGGCGCGGGCGGCATCGTCAAGGACCTGGCGCGTAAAGACGTGATGGTTCCGCCACAGCGGCAGACCTTCATCGACAAGGTGTTCGGTGGCATCGGTCAAGTCGGCGAGCAGATCGTTACGCTCCCGATCACGCGCGGGACCAGCCTGTACGCGCAGGGCGCCGATGTCATGGCGGAGAAGATCGCGCCTGACACCGGCGCGAGTCAGGAAGCGCGCGACCTCAGCGTTGCGACCGGGGCAATCATCACGGGGGTCACGGAACGCTGGGCGCTCGACAAGCTGCTTGGGCCGCTTGACGGGCATGTCAAGAACGCCGTCGCGGCGGCCTTGGCGCGCATCGGAATCGCCTCTGCTTCGGAAGGGGCGCAAGAGTTCACCGAAAACGTGCTGCAGGATGTCACGCGCAAGGTACTGACCAACCCGGAAGCGAAGATAGACTTCAGCCAGTCGGTCGAAGAGGGTGGCGTCGGCGCGGCAGTTGGCGGCGTGGTGCGCGCAATCGTCGAGTCTGCATTGCATGTGCGAGGGCGTGGACAACGGCAGATTCAGGCCGCTGCAGCCGCCGAACAGGATGCTGGCGCCATTGCCGCCCTGTCTCAACTTGCTGCAGCGTCCAAGGTGCGCCAGCGCGACGCCACGACCTTTGAATCATTCATCCGCCAGGCCACGGAAGACGGCCCGGTCGAGAACCTCTACATCGACGCCAACGCGCTGATGCAATCGGGGGTGGCCGATCAAGTCGCGCAACTCTCGCCGGCCGTTGCCGATCAGCTCGAGGTAGCCGCCGCGACCGGTGGGCAGGTGCGCATTCCGACCGCCGAGTTCGCCGCCAACCTTGCCGGCCAGTTCGACCAGCAATTGATTCCGAACCTGAAGACCGATCCGCAGGGCTACAGCCAGACCGAAGCCGCCGAGTACATGCAAACACAGGGCGCGCAACTGCGGCAGGAATTCGAGCGGGTTATTGCCGAGAAGTCGGACGATGCGACATTCAAGGCCAGCGCCGAGATGGTCAAAACGACGATCCTCGAGCAACTCAACACGGCCAACCGATTCACCGCACCCGTGCATGACGCCTATGCCTCATTCGTTGCGCAGTTCTACGCGGTCACGGCGGCGAAGATGGGTACGACACCAGAGGCGCTGTATTCGCAGTTTCCGTTGCGAGTGGCGGCGCAGGGAGTTGGTGGGGCGCAGTTCAATCAGGGCGCTGTATCTACGATTAACGATGTGCGAACGGCATGGGCTGCGGCAGGCGTCGACGGAACGGTTTACGAAGACGGCGACGTGATTACCGTGTCGAAGATCGTAGTTCTAGATGACTTGCGCGGCCAGGGCGTCGGAACGGCTGCTATGCAGCGGCTGATCGACTATGCGGACGCGACCGGAAAGATCGTTGCGCTGAGCCCGGCGTCAGACTTCGGTGGAAACAAGAAGCGCCTAAAGGAATTCTACAAGCGCTTCGGCTTTGTGGAAAACAAGGGCAGGAACAAAGACTTCAGCATGTCGGAATCCATGTATAGGCCGGCTGGAAACCGCGACACCTTCGACCCGAACAACCCAAACATCCTGCGCCAAGACAAGCGCGGCAGCTTCAGCCCCGATACAAACCTGATCGTCCTGCTGAAAGGCGCCGACCTGACGACCTTCTTGCACGAGACCGGGCATTTCTTCCTCGAGATGACCGCCGACCTCGCCTCGCGCCCCGATACGCCGGTCGAGATGCAGCGGGACATGCAGACCCTTCTCGCGTGGTTCGGCGTCAGGGATATGGCCGAATGGACCGCGCTGGACTTCGAAGAGAAACGCGCCTATCACGAGAAGTGGGCCGAAGGCTTCGAACGCTACCTTTTCGAGGGAACGTCGCCATCGATCGAGATGCATGGACTGTTCCAGCGATTCCGCGCTTGGATGCTGAACGTCTACAAGTCGCTGAAGAACATGCGCGTAGAACTCACCGACGAGGTGCGCGGCGTGATGGACCGCATGCTGGCCACGACCGAGCAGATTCAGACCACGCAAATGGCGCGCTCCATGCTGCCGCTGTTCCAGACCGCAGAGCAGGCCGGCATGACGCCGGAAGCGTTCAAGGCCTACCACGACCAGGCGCTGCAGGCTACGCAGGAGGCGATCGGCACGCTTGAAGTGCGCGGCCTACGCGACATGCAGTGGCTCGCTGGCGCTCGCTCGCGGGAACTCAAGCGGCTGCAGGCCGAACAGAAGGAGGTTCGCGCCGAGACGATGATCGAAGCGCGCCGGCAGGTGATGGAACAGCCGATCTATCGGGCTTGGCAGTTTCTGACGAACAAGCTCGACCAGACAGACAAGATTGCGCCGGAAGTTAAGGCGAAGTCCAATCCGAATGTCGTTGATGAGTCTCGCGATACGTTGCTGACTGCAATTGCCAAGCTTGGAGGATTGAACAAGGCCGCGGTGATCGGAGAATGGGGTGCCGATCCTGCTGACAAGCCAGAATCCGGAGTCTTTGGAAAGCCTGTATTGCGCAAAAAAGGTGGCGAATCTATTGACGGCATGGCTGAGATGCTAGCGCAATACGGCTATTTGTCACTCGATGAGAACGGTAAATGGGATCTGGCCGAGTTTGAAGAGAAGTTTGGAGCAAGTGTTAGAGGCGATGACCAGTATTCGCTGAGCGTCGATTACGGTCAGTTCGAACAGCCGGCAAAGGCGGGGGAAGGCGTCGAAGTCTCGCAGATGGGCGCAAGTCGTCTTGATAGAGCATCAGTAGTCGAGATGTACGGAAAGAACCATCCCGTAACAGAGTTTCTCAACAGCTTGCGCATGCTGGCGAATGGCGGCTTGCATCCTGATGTTGTTGCAGAGCAGTTCGGCTTTTCCAGTGGCGATGAGATGGCGCGCACTCTGGCTATCGTCGAGAAGCCGCAGGTTGCCATCGAAGCCCTGACCGACCAACTGATGCTGACCGAGCATGCTGACCTCGCCACACCGGAAGCGCTCGAAGATGCCGCCAATGCAGCAGTATCGAGTGCCGCCCATGCGCGCTTCGTCACGACCGAATACAACGCACTGGCGGCGGCAGCAAATCCGACCGGGCAGGCAGGTACCGACAAGAACGGTCGGCCTATCGTGCGTCCTCTGGTACCGGAAGCGGCCAAGCAGTTCGCAGCCGAGACGATCGCCCGTCAGCGTGTTCGCAACCTCAAGCCGGGGCAATACACGGCTGCAGAGTCAAAGGCCGCGCGGGCAGCCGAGAAGGCATTCAAGACCGGCGACATCGAGACCGCAGCCGCCGAGAAGCGCAACGCGGTGCTGAGTGCGTATCTGGCGAAGGCTGCATACGATGCGCGCGACAACGTAGAGCAAGGCATTCGCTACCTGAAGAAATTCGACAAGGCGAGCGCGCGCAAGGCGATCGGCGCCGACTATGGCGAGCAGATAGACGCGCTGCTCGAGCGCTTTGACCTTCGCCAGCAATCGCTCAAGGCGATCGACCGCAAAGCCAGCCTGGCGCAATGGGTCGAATCGCAGCAGTCGCAGGGTATCGAACCTGATTTGCCGCCCGGGCTGCTCGACGAGGCGCAACGCAAGTCCTACAAGGACATGACGGTCGAAGAGTTCCGCGGCTTGGTCGAGGCAGTGCAGCAGATTGAGCACCTTGGGCGGCTCAAGCGCAAGTTGCTCACGGCGCGCGACCAGCGCGACTACGAGACAGCGCGCGACGCGATCGCTGATGGCATCATCGCGCATGCCGGGGATCGCCAAGCCAACACCCGCACGCCTGTTACTGCGCTGGGCCGTGCCGCGCTCGGTATCGCACGATTCGGCGCGGCGCATCTGAAGGCGTCGACGATTGCGCGGGTGCTGGACGGCGGCAAGGATGGCGGGCCGATGTGGGAATACTTCATGCGCACCGCGAACGAGCGCGCCGATATGGAAACTGTCATGCGCCAACAGGCGACCGAGCGGCTTACCGAGATACTGCGGCCGGTTCTCGCGCTCGGTAGGATGGAAGGCAAGGGCACGTTTTTCCCGACGCTAAAGACCAGCCTGAACCGGGAACAGCGAATTGCGCTCGCGCTCAACACCGGCAACGCAGGCAACCTGCAGCGGCTGCTCGACGGCGAAGGCTGGTCGCGTGGTGCGATCGAGCCGGTGCTGCAGTCGCTGACCGCGGCGGAATGGGCGGCCGTGCAACAGGTCTGGGATCACTTCGACACCTACAGAGAGGCGATCGGCGAGAAAGAGCGGCGCGTCTACGGCATCGAGCCGGAATGGATTGCGCCGCAGCAACTGACTGTAATCAGCGCCGACGGCCAGGCTCTCACGCTGCGTGGCGGCTATTACCCGATCAAGTACGATCCGCGCGCCACGCTGCAGGCCGAACAGCATGACGACGCCGAGGCGGCCAAGGCGATGATGGCGGCCGGTTACACCTCGGCAACGACACGGCGCAGCTTCACCAAGGCGCGCGTCGCCGAAGTCAAAGGACGCCCGATCCTCTACTCGCTGACCGGCCTCTACTCAGGCGTCAATGAGGTGATTCACGACTTGTCGTGGCATGAGTGGCTGATCGATGCGAACAAGTTGTTGCGATCGAACACCATTGACCAAGCGATTCGCGAGCACTACGGGCCGGAATGGAAGCAGCAGCTTAAGCACTGGGTCGAAGCCGTCGCGCGCGGCGACAGCGCCGAGCGGCACGCGCTCGAGGGCCTGATCGGTACGCTGCGCCACAATGTGTCGATCGCCGGGCTGGGCTTCAACGTCGTGGTTGCGGCGATTCAGCCGTTGGGCTTCAGCCAGTCGATTGTTCGCATCGGGCCGCACGCCGCCTTGCGCGGGCTGATGCGCTTCATGGCCTCGCCGCTTGAACTCTCGCGCGAGGTCAACGCCAAGTCGGTATTCATGGAAGAACGGGGCCGAACCCGTTTCCGCGAACTCAACGAACTGCGCAACCAGGTGCAGGGACAAGCGACGGTACGCCAGGTGATCGAGCGCCACGCCTTCTCGATGATGCTGGCGATGCAGCGCACGGTCGATCTGCCGACATGGTGGGGCAGCTACGACAAGGCGCTGGCCGAAGGCAACGACGAGGCGCGGGCTGTGTCGTTGGCCGATCAGGCGGTGAAGGACAGCCAGGGATCCGGGTTGGTGATGGATCAGTCGGCGATCGAGCGCGGCGGGCCGTTCGTCAAACTGTTCACGACCTTCTACACCTTCATGAACACGGCGCTTAATATCGGCGTCGAACGCACCATGACGGCCAATACGACAGCACAACGCGCGCGCCTGGCATCTGACTACCTGCTGCTCTATTTGGCGCCGCCGGTGCTCGCCGTGCTGCTCAAGCAGGCAATCATGCCGGGCGACGGCGAGCCGGACGACAAGCTGAAAAACCTGCTGGGCGAGATGCTCAACTTCTGGATGGGCCTCGTCGTGGGCTTGCGCGAGTTTGGCAACATGTCGCGCATCGTGACGGGACAGCCATCGTTCGACTACTCCGGGCCGACTGGACTGCGCGCCGTTCCAGATGTTCAGAAGGCAGCGGAGCAGGCTGTGCAGGGCGATTTCGATACCGCATTCCGCAAGGCGTTCGTCAATGTTGCCGGCGACCTCTTCGGCATACCGTCTGCGCAGATCAATCGCTCCGTTACCGGGGCGCAAGCCATGTCCGAAGGAAAAACCGATAACCCAGCCGCGTTGCTCTTCGGCTATCAGGAAAAGCGCTGACGCGCCGGGAATCCATAACACAATTGTGCAAACTGACGATCAAGAATCGAGGTAGCTTATCATGACGATTTCATCCGATGACCGCGTAGCAGGTCCCTTCGCTGGAAACGGCGTAACCGTCATCTTTCCCTTCACGTTCAAGGTCTTCACGCAGGTCGACCTACGAGTCATTCAGACCGATTCGAGCGGCGTGGAGACGGACAAGACGCTGACCACGCACTACACGGTCAGCCTTAACGCTGACCAGAATGTTTCGCCAGGAGGCTCGATCACGATGCTGGTTGCGCCTCCTGCCGGTCACAAAATTACCATCACGACTGCGCTGCAGTCGCTGCAGCAGACCGACCTGACCAATGGTGGAGGCTGGTATCCGCAGGTGATTGAAGATGCGTTCGACAAATTGACTATTCTGGTGCAGCAGGTCGAGGAGAAGACCGACCGCGCCATCACGGTTCCTATCTCGTCAGGGGCGGGCAGTGGTGCGCTACCGAACCCGTTGGCGAGTTCGCTCATCGGCTGGAACGCCGCGGCGGATGGTCTGCAGAACTTCCCGCCGTCCGATCCTTCTGCATTCTCCGCGGCATTTGGGTCCAGTGCCGGTGCTGGGCTGGTCGGCTTCTCGTATTCGTCATCCTACGTTGCCTCAACTGTCGGGGCTTCGCTCAAGCAGCGCGGCATCAGCGTCATGGACGCACCATATTCCGCGGCTGGCGATGGCGTCACCAACGACGCGACGGCGATCCAGGCGGCCATCGATGCGGCGGCAGCCGTGCGCGGATCGGTGTTCTTCCCGGCCGGCACCTATCTGGTCGCATCAGCCATTACCCTCAAGCCGGGCGTGATCCTGTTTGGCCTTGGCGACTCCCAGATCAAGTGGAATGGTGGCGCCGGCTCGGTTGTCACCTCTGGGACGTCGACGATTTTGACCGAGGCCGGAATCATCGGCATCGACATCGATTCGAACACGGCGACCAAGGCAATCGATCTGTTCAGCCCGCTCTATTCGGTGTTTCGCGACATTCGGATTTCGTCCAACTCGGCGACGCAGATTGTGCTCGACGTGCAATGCAATTCCTCTGGCGAGACGAACAGTTGGGGAAACCGGAACGCGGCCTTCAACAACTTCGATTCGATCTACCAGGATGGAATCGGCGGAACGGGACTGCGCCTGCAGGGTGACGGGCCGACCGACGGCCCGGCCGTGAATGTGGTCACACTCAACAGCTTCAGAAATGTGCAGTTCGCCGGGGTTTCAGTGCGCGGCTTCGACTTCGCCGAGTGGGCAGACAACAACTATTTCGACGGCAACTGCTACGCGAACCTGATCGCCACCAATGCGGTCGGCTGCGAGATGAATACAGCCGATCCAACGGGAAACCGTGGCGTGTATTCCAATGCGTTTTCTCAGCTCGCGGTCGATGCCTTCGCAGGGGCTTTTACCGGGCGTGTTGGCCTGAAACTGAACAATTGCAAGAACATCTTGGTTAACGCGTTCTATCAGGAGCCGGTTGCCGAGGGCGGTGATTTCGTCGCCTCGGCGAACGCGGTGAGCTACCGCATCGGGCACCACAAGGGCGGCACCAATTCGATCTACTGGCGCGAGGTCGGTACGGCCTGGACCGGCGGAATGATACTCGGCAAGAACGCGACAACCGAGACGGTGGCGCTCGAGATTGGTTCCGGCCGTTCCGGCAACGGCATCAGCCATATCGACCTGATCGGCGATGCAACCTATACTGACTATGGGGCGCGAATATCGCGTCAGGCCGGGGCGAACGGCGCGACGCAGATTGCCCATCGCGGAACCGGGAACCTCGAAATATCGCAGGCCGACGCAGGCGGTGGAATCACGCTCTCAAGTTCTGGTGGGGTAGCAATTGCGATCAACAGCACCGGGATAGGATTCAACGGGGCATCACCCGTCGCAAAGCCTACCATCACCGGATCGCGTGGCGGAAATGCGGCTCTGGCGTCGCTTCTGACCGGGCTTGCAACATCTGGGCACATCACAAACAGCACCACGGCATAATGGAGATTGACCATGAACGTATCCGTACAAGAAACCGCAGACTATGTAGTCGTCGTCATCAAGAAGGAGTCGGCAGGCCAAGGAGCGGAGACGCCGGTTGCGTCTCATCCTTCTCCTGTCGTTGCCTCGCCGTTGCCGACGGCAACCCCGCCTGCTCCCGCGTCCGGCTCTGGCACGCAAAACTGGACGGCCGGTACCGGCCCGGAGCCAGGCCAACGGACAGAGGGAGACCAGAAGTTTTTAGACGACATCCTGAAGGGGTAAGGCCGCTCCCCTGATTAAACGCAAATGCCATCACAATTTGACGATGGGGAAGACGGTGAATATAACCGCCGCCAGTCTAGCAGGGTTGACATGCTACGGGATGTCGCACAGCATATCGCCGAAGAGAAACAGAACCGCCTGATTGTCACCGAGATGCGCGAACACCTCTCTATGCTGGCAGACATGCACAACGGCATTACGCCAGACGAACATCGAACGCTGTTCGATTGGTGGCGGGAAGAGGTGGCGCGCCGGAAACTGCGCGCGGACCGATGGGAAAAGGCCAAGCAGACGGTGATCGGCTACCTCATCATTACCATAATGGGCGCGGTAGTGTCGTTCGGGCAGCCGCTGGGCAAGATCGTGCTGGAAAAATGGCAGAACTGGATAACAAAGTAATGTTTGATACCTTGCGCTGCAAACACGATGTGCCATACTCAATTGTCTGTCCGCAATGCGTGTTGCTGGCAATGGATAGGATCGAGCGCGACCGCGACTTACTGACCGACGACTTGCCGCAGCCGGCACTGCCGACCGTGCCGTGGGGGTTCGATAACCATGATTGAGGAAAAATCAGCCAAGTGACGCCGACCGAACTACAAGCTGCAACCGGCTGCACCAGCCAAGCCGCCGATCGGTTCGCTGCGCCGATCACAGCGGCAATGAACGATTGGGCGATCAACAATTCCGTCCGTCAAGCCGCGTTCATTGCCCAGATTGCCCACGAGTCCGGGTTGTTCAGGTGGTCGAAAGAAATCTGGGGACCAACGCCAGCTCAGGAACGGTATGAAGGCCGCGCCGACCTCGGCAACGATCAGCCGGGGGACGGAAAGCGCTTCCTCGGCCGCGGGCTGATACAGATCACCGGCCGGGCCAATTACCGTGATTGCGCGGCGGCGATCGGTGTCGATCTGCTGAACCATCCGGAACTGCTTGAGCAACCCGGTCTGGCCGCTCGATCAGCCGGCTGGTTCTGGCATTCGCACGGCTGCAACGCACTGGCCGACACCGGGGACTTCGAGGCCCTTACCCGCCGCATCAATGGCGGGATTAATGGCTTGTCAGACCGCATAGCGCTGCACAAACGGGCCACGGCGGCTCTTATCATGGCCGGCAATACCAAAGCCGCGCCAGCGCCTGAAACACAGCCTGCAGCCCCAATCGTCGAAGCCGGGCACATGGCTGACCCAATCGAGGTCGAGCAAACCATCGCAGAGAGGAATCCCATGCCAGCCCAATCCAGCAGCACATTCAGCGACATCGGCAAGACCGTCGGCGGCGTTGTCAGCTTCGCCAATCCATTTCTCGGAGCGGCCATCTCGGCGCTGTCCGGCCTGATTCCTGAAGTTGCCAAGCTATTCCCGCCAGGCAGCGAGGTCGCGCAGCGGAATGTGGCGCTGGCCTCTGCGGTGGTAGATCACGTTACCCAGGCCGTGGGGGCCGCAAACGCCCAGGACGCTGTGCAGCGCATCGTCGATGACCCTGCGGCAGCGCAGTCAGCGCAGCAGGCCGTGCAAGCCGCGTGGTTCGATCTGCAGGAGGCTGGCGGCGGCGGGATACAGGGCGCGCGTGAATACTCGCAGAAGGTCGCAGAGAGCGGCGCGCCGCCCTACAAGCTGCCGTCACTGTGGATTAGTGTTGCGCTGCTTCCCCTCGTGTATTTTGTCGTGGTGCGAGTGCTGACAGCGCCCAAGGATATTTTCTCCGGCGAGGTCCAGTCAATGGTAATCGGAGCCGTCATCGGCGCCGTGCTCGGAAGCATCACGACTTACTGGCTTGGCTCTTCTTCGGGGTCGCAGAAGAAGACTGATCTGTTAGCGAAGTAACGCCATTCGAAACCGGCGCTCCGGCGTCAGCGTCAGTTTCTACGCATGCCAGCGAGCAAGCTGCGCATGACAATCCGATGCAGTTCGCCGTCGCTTCGCTCGAACTTCTGCGCCGGCGGCGAGTGTGGCGGATAGAAATCCGGGCTTGGAAAAGTCAGACGTATGGTTCGGCGGGCGTGTTGCGCACTGGTTCTCGATGGCCGAAGTTTCGGCCCGAGAAAGCACAACGTCAGGCTAGGCCGCGGCGCGCGTAATGGGCGCCAGTGTTTTTTCGTTCGCATCGTCACGATTACTTCGCCACGTCAATTAGCTGCGCGTTATGCCCCATGCGCGCTGCCGCGGCAACCAGCACCGGGAGCCCGAACGTCTTGGCCAGCGTCCTGCGGTTTAAAGGTGCCGTACGCCGCACACCCAACAGGTGGCGGAACCTGTGACGCACCGTCCGAGTTTGACCCCGCCTCAGTCAGGTGAACATCAAGTGACCCCGTTCGGATTTGCCCTCGGTAGTCGGATGTCCCGACACCGGCAGGAATAACAATCCGTCGTGGCAGCGTCTTTGGTCCATGCGCCACTCGCCTGTTTTCGCAATGAATAGGCCCCTCCGGCCTGCTGTAAGTTTCCACATACCCACCCCGCACACTCAGCGCCACGGTGCCGGCAGCTTGAGTCACCTGCGTGTGTAGCGGTTCTGGCTCAGCTGTTCCAGGCTAACCAGTCATGCAGCGCGCTTACCTTTGCGTTAGAACTTACCGGACCGCTGTCACCGTAGCGTTTGGATTTTCTTCGCACGCGGAAAGATACGCACGCACAAAATCAACCAGCCCGTCGTAATCGCCCCATTTATTCTCTGGGTCGAACTCCTTGAAACTCTCCGGGTCGCTCAGAAGCAGCGCCAAGCCTTCACGCAGCGGCTCAATCAACTGCGCCGCTTTTGTTATGCCAATTTCTTCTGGCCTCCACAAGTGCTTGTAAATCCCCGCCGCACTAGCCATCTTGTTGAGGTTGTGGGTAATGTTACTGGCGTAAATCGTTGTTTCGCGTACTTTGCTCAAACGCACGCTGAGGCTCATTATGTTTTCTCCGGTTGGCTCGTGGTTCGTCTTGCACGGGCTGTCTAATACTGGTTCGGCGTCTCGCGCAATGGCGATCCGCAAAGCTCCTCGCGGCGCAAGTAGTCCATCGCCATTGCCGGCAGGTCGTGATCCGGCGCGGCTTTCCGCAGCGACCTGGCGAGTTTCGCAACCAGCATAGCCAAGCCGCCCACGCCCTGCAGGTCTTCGGCCTTCTTCGCACAGCCAGCCGTCAGGCAGTTCGGCGGGTCTTCCGGGTCTCCCCATGCTTCCCAACCCATGGTCTATCCTCTCCGTTTCACCAGCCGCCGAACCTGGCAGTCAAGCGGACGCCGTTCTGGCGCCGCTGACTTCTGTGTTAGCCCCATACGGTGCGCCAGTTTTTCAGCCGCTGCGTCGAGCCTGCGCAGATGCACCTGCTTTCCGTGGGGCTTCAGCGCCTTCATTTCTGCGCACCGCTCACTGCTCGCCTATGTTTATCGCGGCTTCGGTCAACTCAATATCCCGGTGGGCATGCGAGTAGTCGTTCAGGTGCTTGCGCTTCGTTTTTTCGCCCATAGTTCCTCCGCGGAGTGGCCGTGGCATAACGACTGCGATCCAGGCGCGACCGTTCGGCGTCGGCCTGATCTAAGCGTTCTGCGTCTTCAATGCGCCCGCTCAGAGCGCCAGTTACGCCCATCTTGCGTCTTGGCGATGTATGCTGCTGCGATTTCGAGTCGTTTAACCGTTTCCGGCTGCCCAACAGTGGCGCACATTCCGCGGCTGCACACACTAACCAACATCATCAGCGCATTTGCAACATCATGCACCGTGTTGCATTTGCAGGCGTTAACGTAGTCCTGACTCATCTTTCCAGCAATTACTTCGGCTTCTTCAGGTGTAATCATGTTCGCTCCTTTTTCGGTTGTCAGAACCTTACGGATGTACTAGTTGTCATCGGCTCACCTCAGCGTTAGGCATCGTGCAGGCACGGGCCGTATTCGTTGCCGCGGTCCATCCCGCGGACCGAGATTTCGATTTCACCTCAGCAAAATCGTAGATGACTGAGCGCACAACTTCCGCGCCAAACCCATACCGCAACGTAATGAACT